>CAMNGW010000055.1 GCA_946538615.1 uncultured Clostridia bacterium | reverse complement strand
CACCATCTTTACCGGGCAAGATCTCTTCCGTAGCATAACCCATTTTCTGAATTTCAGGCATGCATTCCCGGACAGCCGGATGTTCTCCGGCGAAAACCAGAACACGTCCCTTGCTTTTTCTGGACCGCAGATGCCCCAGAATTGCGAGGTTGTCTGCCTCAGTGCCGCATGATGTAAAAATGAGCCTGGCCTTATCGGCCCCTGCGGCATGAAGGATGTCCTTCCGAACCTGCCCGATATGCTTCTGCGCTTCCATGGAAGGCTTATATAAGGCAGAAGGGTTGAACCACTCCTGTGTCATGGCGGTGTGGACCGTGTCAATAACCTGTTGTGATGGCCGCGTCGTGGCTGAGTTATCCAGATAAATGATGTCTTGCATAGTTCTCAGTTCTCCTGTTTTGCACCATAGGGCAAATAAGACAGGATATATTCTACCATCTCGGGCTGAGGCTCAAAGATAATCATCCGTTTATTCCCATCTTTCTGGAAGAAGAAGTAATAAAGTTCCGCATCCCGGTTGAGGAACCATCTTTCCTGCTTGACATTCGGCATGGAAATATAGCGATGGAAAGAGCCGCTTGAAACTTTGCCAAAGGCATCCACATTGTTTACTTTCAGAGAACCCAGGCTCTTGCGTTTCTTATTATTATAGACCTGAGCAAAATCGAGTGTTCCGTTCGTAAAGGTGTATTCATACTCTGTGCGAAGACGGTCACGGAAGAGAAACAGTAAGACTGCCACACCGGCGCTTATAAGGAACATGATGATATCCATGAGAGAAAATCCTCCCTGCATCACCATGGTAAGCAGACCCTGCAGTTCCATCATGGCAAAAATAGCAGAAACTACCATAATAAAAGCTGACAGATAATACGCGATCTCATCCATAATACGGTTTTTCTTGATGACAACATCCTCGCGGAAATGATCCATCATCCGGAAACACGCTCCCTTATTTCATATTTGAATCTATACCTATATTATAAACTTTGAGCTGTATCTTTTCAATCGTATCCTGAATCCTGTTCAGACCCTGAACACAAAAATCAGGAAAGCTGCGCATAATATGCCCACGATGGCGCCTATGAAAACTTCAAATGGAGTATGCCCGACGATTTCTTTCATCTCCTCATCGGAAATCGGCCTGCCCTCCATAATAAAACTTCCTATGATCTCATTGAGCATTTTCCCTTGTCTGCCTGTTTCGCGCCTTACACCGGCCGCATCATACATTACGATCGCCGAAAAAGCCATAGAGATCGCAAACTCCGGCGAACCCGTTCCCTTGGCATAAGCCAGCATCAGCGTAAGCGCAACCATCATAGCAGTATGAGAACTTGGCATGCCACCCGGAGAAAAGAATTTATGGAAATCAACTTTCTTGGTTGTTATGGCTGAAAACGGTATTTTTAATGCCTGCGCAAAAAACCACCCTGCGAAAGGAGCAAGAAAATAACGGCTCGTCACCATTTCCAGAAACCAATCTAACATGCCCACTCACCTTTCTCTGCTCTCAGCTGACGCGTGTCACCATGTCCTGTGCCAGTTGAATAAAAAAATCTGCTTTATCACCGTATTTTTTCATCGTCATACAAGCCGTTTCAGTCTCGCTGAGCACATCTGCACGCGTGCCCTCAATGCCTCTTAAAGCTACCCAGGTCATTTTCCCCTCCTGGGCATCGAGTCCCACACGTTTACCAAGAACTGCACTGTCACCTGTGGCATCCAACAGGTCATCCATCATCTGAAAAGCAAGCCCAAGGTGCTGCGCATAGCTCACGCCGTCTGAGATGGTCTGGTCATCACAGCCTGCAAGGATCAGTCCTGCCTCCACCGGGGCCGTCAGAAGATCTGCTGTCTTATGCAGATGAATATAGCGCACTGTCGCTTCGTCAGGCGTTTTTCCTTCCATCACAACATCTCGGGTCTGTCCTGCCACCATCCCTGTTATACCAGCACGGTGCATGACAGCGTAAGCAGCACGTGCACCCTGTAAGGATGGATCTTCAGAAGCATGTTTCAGCATAACTTCAGCGGCAGCAGACAGAAGTCCATCTCCAGCAAGAATAGCCATATCCTCACCAAAAGCGATATGGCAGGAAGGCTTGTGCCGTCTGACCGGGTCATTGTCAAGTGCGGGAAGGTCATCATGGATCAGTGAATACGTATGGATCATTTCCAGGGCACAGGCATAAGGAATGGCACGGCTCATCTGCCCTCCGAACCTGTCAGCCGCAGCAAGGCACAGTACCGGGCGGATCCGCTTTCCTCCTGCAGAAAGAGAGTACAGCATGGGATCGGAC
The DNA here is from genome assembly GCA_946538615.1 of uncultured Clostridia bacterium. Taxonomy (GTDB): domain Bacteria; phylum Bacillota; class Clostridia; order Christensenellales; family Aristaeellaceae; genus UBA2943. The sequence continues at coordinate 14,005 of CAMNGW010000055.1, read as the reverse complement.
AATTCATGGGGAATATCCCCAAGATCCTTCAGTGTTTTCTCAAGATGCTCTTCCACTACAGAAAGATAATCTTCGTATTTCACAATATCACCCCTTTCCTGCTTCAGAAAGGCAAATCGTCCCCAGTAACAGGTTCGACGCCCCTTTCATTTTCCCTCACAGGAATCTCTGTCATGTTCCCTGTCTGGTCTTTACGGATCATCGTCAGGCGCTGTCTGGCCTGATTCAGTTCTTTTTCCAGCTCCCCCAGCCATTTCATGCCTGTTTCGTATTGCTGAAGAGATGCCTCCAGGCCAAGCTGGCCATTTTCAAGCTCACCGGCAATCTTTTCAATCGCAGCGAGCCGTTCCTCAAAGCTACCTTGTGTCTGTCCATTCATGGCTGTTCTGTCTCCTGTTTCTTTCTTGGTATCACTTTATTGACATCCACTGTTCCGTCACGGAAGTGCAGTGTCATTTTTCTGGGGGCATCCTGTGCGCGGCTTATCACATGTTCCCCGCTTGTCACAAATGCGTACCCTCTCTCCAGAACACCCTCAGGATTCAGTGCCTGCAGACGTGTTTTTATCTGTGACAGGTCACGTTCGCTTTCTGTCATCTTCTGGTTCATGGCAAAATCCATGCTTTCACGGGAATGAATCAGCCGCTGTGAAAACTCCATAATTGTCTTCTCAGGTGAGGCAAGACTGAGCTTTCCCTGTATTCTGGAAAAAGCAAGCTGAGCACCCGAATAATTTTTATCCATGTTTGCGTCCAGCTTCTGTCTGATATCCGCAAGCCTGTACTCTGTCTGATTCATTGCCCCTTCAAATGTGGCATCCATACGGCTGCGCAGAAGCTGGGCAGCATTCTGCAGGCGGTCCAGCCGCGAAGCAGGCGACAGCTCTGTCAGTTTTTTATGGAGACGGAGAATTTTACCATCTGCCTGCATCATAGTTTTCTCCATATCTGCCTGCATTCTTGACTGCAGGTTCCGGATCTGGTGCATCACTTCAGCAACATTGAATACCACAAGTTCGGCAGCGTGGCTCGGTGTGGAAGCACGCACGTCAGCGGCAAAATCAGAGAGCGTCGTGTCCGTTTCATGGCCTATGCCTGTCACAACAGGGATCGGGGACGCTGCTATAGCGCGGACGACCCGCTCATCGTTAAAGCACCATAAATCTTCCATCGAGCCTCCGCCGCGGCCGACAATGATGACTTCCACATCCTTCAGTTTGGCAGCGAGCATCAGGCTCTCCGCAAGCCCCATTGCCGCATCCGGTCCCTGTACAGGAGCCGGAACAAGGACAATGGAAAGCCCCGGGTCCCGTCCCCTGGCCACATTGCAGACATCATGAAACACCGCACCTGATGCACTGGTGACCATGGCAATCTTACGCGGCCGTCTGGGCAGCGGGCGTTTGCGGGAAGGATCAAAGAGGCCTTCTTTTTCGAGCTGATCCTTCAGGGCAAGGAAACGGAGATATAAAGCTCCCTGCCCGCTTTCCCGGAAACTGTTGACGTGAAAATTCAATCTTCCGCCTTTTTCATAATATGCGATGTTACCATAGGCAATGATCTCATCGCCGTTGTGCGGCCTTTTATGTGATCCCTGTCTGCTCACCCACATGATGCAGGAAATGGTGTTCTCAAGATCGTCTTTCAGCGAAAAATACCAGTGTCCGTTGCTTGCCGTTGTGATCCCTGTCACCTGTCCCCGCAGATAAATGCCTGAAAATTGGGGAACATTCAGGTGCCTGGCCAGCAGACGATTGAGCTCTGAAACGGTCAGAACCGGTTTGCTCTCTCTGGAACCCCTGCTTGTAAGTACCAGATCATTCAGCATAATCCGCCTCCGCAATGGAGACCGTATTCACCATAAGTTCCGCGATTGTCATAGGTCCGCAGCCACCGGGGACAGGAGAGAGCCAGCCTGCAACAGGTTCTGTGCTTGCGCGGTCCACATCCCCTACAACCTTGCCATCCACTCTGGCGATCCCTGCATCAATCACAACAGCACCGGGCTTAACCATATCACCTGTGATCAGTCCTGCTTTGCCGACTGCCGAGACCAGGATGTCCGCCTGTCTGGTATAAAAGGACAGATCTTTTGTTTTCGAGTGGCAGATTGTTACAGTACAGTCTGCTTCCAGCAAAAGAAGGGCAGCGGGCTTGCCGACAATCGCACTTCTTCCGATCACTACTGCGTGCTTGCCTCTTGTTTCCACACCGGAAAGCTTTACCAGGTCCATGATTCCCAGAGGGGTGCATGCGCGGATTCCCGGGGCACCATTGACCAGTGTGCCGGCATTCACATGATGGAATCCGTCTACATCCTTATGCGGTGGAATACATGCAATCGCCCGTGCTTCATCCAGATGTGCCGGGATAGGCAGCTGCAAAAGCATACCATGGACTTCAGGGTCATCGGCCAGCTTGTGCAGGGTCTCTTCCAGTTCTTCCTGTGTAACATCCTCGGGAAGATGACAGGTTACAGAGCGAATGCCGCATCGTTCACATGCTTTGTTTTTGGATCTGACATAAACTACACTTGCAGGGTCTTCACCGACAAGAATAAAGGCAAGACCCGGAGTGATTCCTTTCTCCTTCAGCTGCATAACGCGGCCCAATGTCTCTTCTTCAAGTTTTGCAGCCAGTTTTTTTCCATCCAGAATGATAGCTGACATCTTTTCATCTCCCCAAGTATTTGTCTCTGCCAATCATAGCAATACCCACTGCGTTATCTCCTGAATATTCAGGTTTTCCAAAACACACATGAAACTCCGGTTCCTGTTTATGAATGCGGTGCACAACCATTTTGCGGAACAAGGCTGAAGATGCCACGCCTCCTGCCATAAGAACCTGTCTGATACCTGTTGCCCGTCTTCCTGCAAGTGCCAGACGCGCAACCGTTCTGGCAAGCACATCATAGATTTCTGCAGCAACCTGCGATGGCGGCATGCCCCGCTCCAGCAGCTGGCACGCCTTTGTCTCTGCCCCTGACAAGTGGCAGTACAGATCACCGATTTCAAAACTTGCAGGAATGGCTGCACGAGGTTCACAATCTTTTGCCATCTCTTCCAGATAAGGCCCTGACGGAAAAGGAAGGCCGAGCTTTACGCCTATGCGGTCCACAAGCTGGCCTGCATGGAGGTCCCGTGTCCCCCCAAGCAATGAAAGTTCCTGGTTCTGCATGCTCAGCAGTTCTGTTGTCCCGCCAGAGAGATGCAGAAAAAGGAAGGGGCCTTCTTTCAGCCCGGAATCTATTTTGGCAGCCGCCAGATGCCCTCTTTGGTGCGTAGAAAAAAAACAAGGGCAGCCGAGCATCGCGGCAAGAGCACGAGCATGGGCTTCCCCAACCTGAAAGACCGGCATATAGGAGGTCTCATCATCCCTGGGCCGTGCAGAAGCACAAACCGCAGCAACCTGTTCATGGACCGCTTTTCCCAGTTCTTCTATAACTTCCGGTATTTGCTTTACATGAATAAAAACAGCATCGGATTGCCTGAGGCCACGCTCCCCTTCTTTGACAGGAAGCAATTTCCTGCACGAGGCAATGACATCACCTTCCGAAGACACAGCAGCACAGCTCGTGGTATAACAGCTGGTATCCAGCCCTATTATGACACTCATGCTTTTGCCTCGTGGGCCCTGAGAAGAGAGCCAAGTATACCGTTGATGAACCTGCTGCTGTCTTCATCTGCATACGCTTTAGCCAAATTGACCGCTTCAGCAATCGCCACATTTCCCGGGATATCCATCGCCTGGCCGTATAAAATTTCCCATGCCGCAAGACGAAGGATTGTCCTGTCAACAGCAGCCATGCGTTCCACTTTCCAGTTCTTGGCATACATTTCAAGCTGCTTATCAATCTCATCAAGGTGTTCAAGAACGCCTTCAAGCGCTGCCTGGATGTATGCACGGTCCTTCACACTTGGATCATTTTCCCTGACCTGCGCGTTGCCTTCCTCTCTCAGCTCATCATATACCATCCGGAGCGTCTCTTCCCCGCCCTCTCCACCTGCCAGGTGTTCAAAAATCATCTGCATCGCGGCATTGCGCGCAATCGCTCTTGACATGCTTATGCTCCATCCCTTATTAGACTGGACAAACCTGTGAATGATCAGTTCTCTTCGCTCTCGTCATCAGAAAGCGTGATCTCGCTCTTGCCTGCTGAGATGGCTGTATGATCATTTTTCCTGCCCGCTGATGCGTTCAGTTTGGCTTTTTGTTTGGCATTTTCCTGCTGCGTGTTCTCTTTTTCGAAGCTCACGCCCATAACATGTACGTCAACCCGCACAACATGCATACCAGTCATGCCTTCTACTGTCCGACGTACATTTTCCTGAACTTCCTCTGCCACTTTCTGAATTGGTCTGTCGTATTCTACAATAATATAGATGTCAACAGAAACTTCTTCAGGGCTCTGTTCAATCCGCAGGCCCTTGTTGGCATTATTCTTGCGTAAAAGGCTCCCACTGGGATTGCACATGCCGGCAACACCCTCAACCTCATTGACTGCGGTCTGGGTAATAATATTCAGCACTTCCGGAGCATAGACAATGGTACTGCCCTGATCCTGGTCTTCTGAAGCATTCACATGGACCGGAAGATTATCTTTTTTGCTAGGCATACGATTCCCTCCTGTTTATCCGTCTTCGATTCAACTCCTGCCCACCGGCAGGAGCGTTGTCCTGTGAAGACATAATGCAGTATAGCAGAATCATGTTTTGATTTCAATCAATTTCAAAGGTTTGATGAAAATACCGGAACAACCTATGCGGTATTTGTCTGCTCTTCTGTGATCTGCTGTCTTTCCGGGGAAAGTGGGCCAGGAACGAATGAGCCCGGCCCCTGTGTCACACAAACGCATTCTGCTCAGCTGCAGCAGAACGCATGAAACAGGCCTCCATTTGTCTATGGGGCTGAGGGATGTATTCCTGCATGCGCCCGGTATTCCACCCAGGAACGGTGTACCTGTACTGGCATGACAGCCCTTTTCCCGGCCCCGTTCCATACGCTTACCTGCAAAAAGCTGAGACACGCTCAAGAAAATCAGGTGCTTCCTCATACAGACCATGCCCAAGTTCTTCATAGAGGTACATAGAGCAGTCGGGAATCCTTCCGGATATTTCCACGCTGGCCTGTCCGGTTACAATTTTATCCTTGCCGCCTCCGATCACAAGTGTCGGGCAGACAATACGGTCCAGAAAGTCGTACGCCTGATGTGTCATACAGGACGCCGCCTGGATCCGGAAACGGTCAAAGGATTTCGGTTTGCCGATGCTTCCCAGCAATCCGTATTCCAGTCTCGACCATTTAAGACGTTTCCCGGAATAAGAACGCTCGGCCGTATCCAGCATGATCCCTTTGTAATCTCCCCTGTCGGCCATTTCTATCCACCGGGAGACCACGTCTTTCACCACGTCATTGGGTCGGCTCAGCGTTACGGCGAGCACAAGTTTCTCTGCCTTATCCGGGTGATCAATGGCCAGCCACTGGGCAATCATACCGCCCTGTGAGACTCCCACCAGAGCCACTGAGGAAAGGTGAAGTGCATTCAGCGCGCTGTTCAGATCCTCTGCCATGTCCCGCGTTGTCATACCCGGAGAAAGCATTCTACGTCTGCTGAACACATATACAGTAAAATCCTTTGCCAGGCTCCGGTATAAGATGGCAAAGGGCAGTGCCATACCCTTAACTGTTCTGAGACCATCTCCCACGCCCGGGATCATTACAAGCGGTTTGGGTCCATTCCCGAAGCATATGTAGTCCTGGGTCCCGCCCGGCAGCTCAAGGCAACAGTTTTTTGCCTGTAACATTGAATTTCCTCCGTTCTTCTCCAAAACAGGCAGCCAAATATTCTCCGCCACTCAGGCTCTCCGGCATCTTCAGTGCTCCCCTTAAAAGAAAAGGCAAGCCACTGTCAGCTTGCCTTTGTATCCGGAGTTTTTCACACATCAGATACTTTCTCTTCTGGAATGATCCTGAATCTCTTTTATTCTTTGTCCTTTACAATGGCAATATGCAATTCTTCCAATTGTTTGGGATCTACCCTGGAAGGGGCCCCCATCATGATATCCTGAGCATTTTTGTTCATCGGGAAAGGAATAACCTCCCGGATCGTCTCGCTCCCGGCAAGAAGCATGACCATACGGTCGACGCCTGGTGCAATGCCTGCATGTGGCGGAGCACCGTAGCAGAAGGCATTGTACATAGCGGGGAACTTGGCTTTGACATCCTCTTCGCCAAGCCGGACAAGCTTAAATGCTTCAATCATAATCTCAGGGTCGTGGTTACGCACAGCACCGGATGAAAGCTCGATCCCGTTGCAGACCACATCGTACTGATACGCTGTAATAGAAAGAGGATCAACCTCTCCGCGCTGAGCTGCTTTCAGGATGTCCAGACCGCCATTTGGCATGGAGAAGGGGTTATGGCAGAACTCAAGTTCTCCGGATTCCTCTCCAATTTCATACATAGGGAAGTCCACAATCCAGCAGAAAGCATACTGCTCTTTATCCATGTGCTCAGGACACAAAATGCCGAGCTGCTTGATAAGAGCACCCATAGTTTTTTGTGCGTCCCGTTTTTTTCCGGCAGAAAGGCCCACAAAGGTGTTAGGCACAAGATTCAGTGCACTGATCACTTTATCTTTGATCGGCTGGAGGAATTTTGCTATGCCTCCAACAATTTCACCTTTGTCGTCGAGTCTGAACCAGTAAGGCTTGCTGCCTGAAATCACTTCGACGTCTGCGCATAATTTGTCAATCTGCTTTCGGGTGCACATCAAATGGCTCACAGGGACTGCTTTTACCTCGTTCCCTTCAAACGGACCAAAACCAATGCCACTCATAAGCTCTGTTACATCCATCGCCTTGAGGTCTATGCGAAGGTCAGGCTTGTCCGTCCCGTATGTCTCCATGGCTTCGAGATAAGGAATACGGACGAACGGAGCAGAAGACGCCCGGTTATATGTACCATACTTGGCAAAAATAGGCGGAAGCACATCTTCAATCACAGAAAATACATCTTCCTGGGAGGCAAAGGCCATCTCCATATCCAGCTGATAGAATTCACCCGGGCTCCGGTCACCGCGGGCATCCTCATCGCGGAAGCAAGGAGCGATCTGGAAATAGCGGTCAAATCCGGAAGTCATGAGGAGCTGTTTGAATTGCTGCGGTGCCTGGGGCAATGCATAAAACTCGCCCGGATGTTTACGGGCAGGTACAAGATAGTCCCTGGCGCCTTCCGGGGAGGATGCCGTCAGAATAGGCGTTGTGATCTCAAGAAAATCATGTTCCTGCATGGCTTTACGCAATTCTGCAACAACCTGGCAGCGCATGACAATATTCTTCTTGACCTCAGGGTTCCGCAGATCAAGGTATCTGTATTTCAGCCGCAGGCTTTCATCAGCTTCTGTGGATCTGTTGATCTGAAACGGCAGCTCATTGTAGCGGCAGCGTCCAAGAACTTCAATTTTCTCAGGCACCACCTCAATTTCTCCCGTCGGAAGGTTAGGGTTTTTGCTTTCTCTCTCCCGCACAGTTCCTACCACCGAAATCGTGGATTCCTTGTTCAGACCGCGGACGATTTTCATCATGTCTTCCGTTTCAATGACAAGCTGAGTTACGCCGTAGAAGTCCCTAAGAATCACGAAAGCCAGTGATCCGCCAACTTCGCGGACATTCTCCATCCATCCGGAAAGCTGAACTGTTTTCCCGACATCAGCAAGCCGGAGTTGTGCACAGTGATGGGTACGATTCTGCATGATTATTCACATTCCTTATATTGATTTACTGCTCTAACATTGCTTTTACAGCTTCCGCTGCCTGCTCTGAAGGCACAGTTTTTTCCTCTCTTGTTTCCATATCGCGCAGTTTGACCTGCCCGTTTGCGACTTCTTCATCCCCAAGTATGGCCGTTAGAGGAGCACCTGTTTTGCCTGCGTATTTGAACTGGGCCTTAAGGGAGCGCCCCACATGGTCCATGTCAGCCCTGATCCCCTGCTCTCTCAGTTTTTCCGTAAGGAGAAAAGCTGCAACCCTGTTTTCACCCATGTATGTCACAAAGCAATCATACAGGCGTTCCTGCGGGATCTCGACACCTTCATTTTCCAGAAGCATAAGGACGCGCTCAATGCCCATGCCAAAACCGACAGCAGGAAGATCGGGCCCGCCAATTTCTTCAACAAGGTGATCGTACCGTCCACCGCCGCATACAGTAAGATTGCCTTCTTTGGTCCGGGTAATCAGCTCAAAGACCGTTCTGGTATAGTAATCCAGTCCACGGACAATCTTTGTATTTACCTGATAAGGAATATGCATCTCGCGCAGGCAGGCCTGCAGTTCTTCGAAATGCTTTTTGCACCTTTCATCAAGATAATCCAGCAGGACAGGAGCATCTGCAACCACAGCCTGGCACTTTTTTTGTTTGCAGTCCAGAGCACGCAGCGGATTGCGCTCATACCTGTTTTTGCAGTCATCACACAGCTCGTCAAGATGTTCTGAAAGGTACTGCCTCAAAGCATTGTTATACTTTGGTCTGCATTCCGGGCAGCCAATAGAATTGATATTTACAGAAAGGTTGGACACACCAAGGCCGGAGAGCAGGCGATAGGCAAGAATAATGAGTTCTGCATCGGCCGTTGCTTCTTTGGCCCCGAAGCACTCCATGCCAAATTGGTGGTGCTCTCTGAGCCTTCCTGCCTGAGGTGCTTCATAGCGGAAAACCGGAGCGGCCAGATAATACATTTTACTGGGCAGCGGATCTGCATAAAGATTGCTTTCCAGAAAAGCCCGTGCCGCACCTGCCGTTCCCTCGGGCTTGAGCGTAATGGACCTGTCGCCTTTATCTTTGAATGTGTACATTTCTTTCTGTACAATGTCTGTGGTATCGCCTACGCCACGCAAAAACAGCTCAGTATGTTCAAAAACAGGTGTCCTTATCTCTCTGTATCCTGCTTCTGCAGCAGCTTTGCGCATTTTGGCTTCAAGAAATTGCCATTTATAGCTTTCTGTCGGCAGAACATCTCTTGTTCCCCTTGGTGCTTGCGTAAGCATAATGATCCTCCTGCTTGTATACTTTACAAAAAAACGCCCCGCAGAGCCTCTGCTTGGGCTGAGCCCTTTTTCCAAAAACAGATTGTACTGTATTCAGAATCCAGCCTGCCTGTCCTCTGAAAGTTCAGGCTGCGAGGCGCATTGTAACAAGTTTTGTCTGTACTGTCAATTCAAGAGTTAACCATATGAAAGCCATTTTCCGGCACAAAAAAGAGGCACTTATCACAGTGCCTCAGATTCCTTGAGTTTACCAGGAATAATCCATAGCTGTTTTAATGCAGCTCTGATGTGTCGCATCAACTTTTTTGGTTCCATGGGTCTTGCTGCCATAAAAATGGATGCAGAAATGTCCGTTGAAGTTGTTGTTGGAAATGGTAGTTGTACCATGGGGCATGCCGTTCATGGACGCAGCGTACACCCTGCCGTTATACTTGACAAGAATCGGCCTGCGGTTCCAGGACCAGGTTTCATAAATGGATTTCAGGACTGATGTGTCAGATTTGGACAGCGGCTCAGCATCAAGATGGTTGGCTCCTGACCAGCGCTTGCACTCAAAGGTTTTTCCTGTCAGACAGTCCTTCACCGTAAAGCTCGCACCCTTTGGAATGCGGTCCTGACCATCCTTGAACCAGCTGAGGCTTTCTGTTGTGATCCCGCTTTTTCCTTTTGTGCCGGCAGTACCAGAGGCTGAAGCAACCTCGTTGAACATGGCTGCGATCGTCGCAGCATCAGCTGTGCCAGTCTGTTTGAGTCCCTTTGCTTTCTGAAGCTTTTTGACAGCAGATTTCGTTGCAGGTCCATAATCCCCATCAATGCCGCCAGAATAATACCCGTATGCGGCAAGGCACTGCTGGAGCTTTTTCACGTTACTCCCGCTTGAACCATATTCACATGCTGTAGGCTTTCCTATCTTTTTGAGCTTGGAAAGGACCGTTGACTCGGAAACAGCCGTACCTGCAGTTTTTGCTTCAGCGGCTCCTTCTTTGATATATTTTTTCATCACATAACCGGTGAACCTGCCATATGAAACCTTGTACCACTCGCCGGTCGTACCAAGAATCGTCACTTCATCGCCCTGGCTAAGCGTCTGAAGAGCTTTGGAATCTTTTGTTGCCTTCGAGCGCAGATTCAGGCTTGAGCATGTGACAGTGCCTACTGAACTCGCCAATGCCATCAGAGGGAACATGGCAACTAAAACTAATATGAGAATTCCATGACGTGCGCACCGCCACAATGATTCTGTAATCATGCCCAATCACTTCCTTAAATTTAAAATGATTACTTCTCTGGTCATTCACCTGGATTGCTTTGCACCATGCAGGACGCTGTCACTGGCAAACCAATCTTACGGATGCAGACACAATATAGTCTCTTTTTTTCAATCAGTCAATACTTTTGTTTCAAAATTAATAATTTTTGTGACAAATTTGAAATATTTGCTTTTGTTCCGGATCTGAAAATATCAATTGCTCTTCATATTTAAATATTTAAATTATACAATGTTTTTCCGCCTTTATTTGTTACAATTGTATGTCATTTTGTACAGCAAGGCTGATCTTCCTTTTCTGGCATCTGCTTTATGTCAAGCCCAAAAGCATACTGTTCCATTTTTTTCTTTCACAGGACTTGACAGTTTTTCCTTATCGTGCTAACATGCCTCCGGTTTTGAAAGAAACCTGTGCCGTAGACAGCCGGTATCCTTCTGGATTTAATGGAGCGTTTCTCCGCCTGCCGAGGTGTAAGAAGGGATACGCTCCCCTTGCGCCTGCGCAAGGGTTTTCTTTATACATAAAAACCGTCTGGAGGTGTAAGGAAAATGAGCAAGAATCGTGAACTCAAGGAGCAAGTTGTAGCTGACATCGTTGAAAAGTTCAAGGGTGCCCAGTCTGTCACATTCGTGAGCTACTCTGGTCTTACTGTTGAACAGGTCACTGCACTTCGCAAACAGTGCCGTGAAAGTGATGTTGCCTACTGTGTTCTGAAGAATCGTCTGGTCAAGCGCGCACTTGACGAACTGAAAATCGAAGGTGCGGATGATCTTCTCAACGGGCCGAATGCATTTGTATTCAGCATGAAGGATGCCGTTGCAGGTCCTAAAATTGTCAGCGAATTCATTGATAAGAACAAACTGACTTCCTTGAAGCTGACAGGTGGTATCCTTGAAGGCAAGTTCGAGGATGTATCCACTATGGAAAAGTTGGCCAAGATGCCCAGCCGCGAAGTGCTTCTTGCACGTCTCGTTGGCAGCTTGTCTGCGACCATGGGCAACTTTGTGCGCGTTATCGAAGCATATCGCAAAAAGCAGGCGGGCGAAGAATAATCGCCGCGTAAAACTGGCTGCATGACAGCCTTAAAATGAAAATTCACCGTAGGAGGCTGAATACAATGACTCATGAAGAGATCATCGCTGCTGTCGAATCTATGACAGTGCTTGAGCTGGCCGATCTGGTCAAAGCTATGGAAGAAAAGTTCGGCGTTTCCGCCGCTGCCCCTGTTGCTATGGTTGCTGGCCCTGGCGCTGGTGCTGCTCCCGCTGAGGAAGAGAAGACCGAATTCGACGTCGTCCTGAAGGAAGCTGGCGCCGAGAAGATCAAGGTCATCAAGGTTGTCCGCGAAGTCGTGGAAGGCCTGGGCCTCAAGGAAGCAAAGGAAATGGTCGAAGCTGCTCCCAAGACCATCAAGGAAGGCATCTCCAAGGAAGAAGCCGAGAAGATCGTCGAGAAATTCAAGGCCGCTGGTGCTACCTGCGAAATCAAGTAATTTCTGCTTGAAAAGAGCTTATCCGAAGAAAAACTGTGATGAATATCACAGTTTTTCTTTTTTCTTGCCCGACATTCTTCTCTCTGTTATAATTGCCTTTGTATCTTGTCCATAAGGAGATGGTCCTGCTGCGTACCATATGCCTGCTCATTGCTTTTCTTCTGGTTCCATTCACTGCCCTTTCAGATACCCGTATTGACCCGGCATATGAGACTCCGGATTATGTCAGATGGCTACTTGAAGCGGCACGGAGCGAAATCGGCTATCAGGAAGGTGCGCATGGCTATACCAAGTATGGCGAATGGGCAGGGGACCCCTATGCACAATGGTGTGCAGAGTTCCTGTGCTGGTGCGTACATCAGGTCGACGAGGAACATGGGACCCATCTGCTCAATGAAGTCTATCCTATGTACTCTGCCTCAAATGTGGGGAAGCAATGGTTCATTGACCATGGCCGTTATATCGTACGCTGGGGCAATCTTGAGGGATGGGGGTATCAATGGCTGAAGGGAGATTCTTCCTTTATAACTACAGGAACATATATTCCTCAGCCTGGTGACTGGGTCTTCTTTACCTGGACCAGTGACCTGAACACTGATCATGTGGCCATGGTTGAATACTGCACACGAGACCAGGCAGGAAATGTACAGATCCACGTCATCGAAGGCAATACGCCATCCAGTGTCAAGCGTGAAACCTATGCACTTACTTACAGCAGAATCCTGGGGTTCGGTACCGTTCACGATGTGGCAGACTGGACGATGCGTTCCGGGAATTCAGGTGAAAAAGTCCGTCAGCTTCAGACCAAACTGGCAAAAATCGGCTACCTCACCGACGACCTCATCGACGGGAAGTACGGATCAGGTACAGCTGCTGCTGTCACTTCCTTTCAGGACGCAAACGGGCTCCGCCCAAATGGAATAGCCAATATAGCGACCCAGCACCTGCTTACCCAGAAATATGTTCAGAAAGTCAATGAGGACCCCATGACCTGGCTTGTCGAAGAAACCGGCGAGGAAGATCCCCTGGATTTTACTTTTGATGATCTGTTCTCCCAGGACCATATGCCAGAAGAAGAACTGACATTTGAGGCAGAGGATGTCATCTGGTCTGAAGAAAGCGCACCGGACGAAGATTCATCTATGCTCCTCACGGACGAATTGCCTTTATGGGTACAGGAACCCTGACTAAGAAATCAGAAAGAAGAAAAGCAATGGAAAATCAGGTACTTGTCTTTGGCCATAAAAATCCGGATGCTGATGCTATTGTGTCTGCTATCGCCTATGCTTCCCTTATGAACGCACTCGGAGAGGGAACTTATATTCCGGCAAGGCTCGGGCACCTTAATGATCAGACTGTATTTTTACTGAACCGGTTCGGCATAGATCCTCCTGTCTACATTCACTCTGTCAGAACACAAGTCAGGGATATTGATTTTGACCACCCTCCGGTTCTCTTCAGTGAAGTCCCGGTCAGCAGGGCATGGGAAGTCCTGCATCAGGACATCATGTCCGGTTCAGCCATTCCGGTTACCAATGAAGACGGTACCCTTTTCGGCATGGTAACAGCCGGCAGCATTGCTGAACATGACATGGACAGCATTGACCGGCCCATTCTTGAGGATGTCCCCGTCTTTAATCTCCTGTCTGCCCTCGAGGGCCGGATTATTAACGATGCTTCTGAGCTTTTCGATACAATCTCCGGTGAGGTTGTGGTTGCTCTTCCCCAGCCCAGCCAGATCACTTTTCAGGAGAATATGGTCGTCATCTGCGGGGAACAGGAAGATGTTCTGGCTGCAGCCCTCGATGCCCATGTCGGATGCATCATTCTGTGCCAGACGGACCTCGCTGAAAAATACCGGGACCTGCACGCCGGGACCTGCATCATCGCTACACCGCTTGATGCCTACCGTGCGTCCCGTATGGTCCTGCAAGCCGACCCGATCTCAAGAATTGCCGGTCATGACTCTATAGTCGCCTTTCACCTTGATGATTACCTTGACGATGTCCGTGACAAAGTCCTTGAGAGCCGTTTCCGGTCTTACCCTGTTCTGGATGAAAACGGAAAACCTGTCGGTACGCTCTCCCGCTACCATCTCCTTCGCCCCAGGAAAAAACGCGTGGTCCTCGTCGATCACAATGAAAAAAGCCAGAGTGCGCCAGGTCTTGAACAGGCCCAGATTATTGCGATCCTGGACCACCA
>CAMNGW010000054.1 GCA_946538615.1 uncultured Clostridia bacterium | reverse complement strand
GCCTGCCTGCAGTGCCGCAGCTGTGAGCAGGTCTGTCCGCAGCAGATCAGGATCTCTGAGGTCCTCGCTGACTTCACTTCCAGGCTGGGCTGAGACGGAGGGGAGATAACCTTGAAAGTACTGGCAATCAACGGCAGTGCAAGGGAAAACGGCAACACGGCCATGATCATTGACGCCGTTTTTGACCAGCTCCGCAAGGAGGGCATAGAGACAGAGTGCATTTCCCTTGCCGGGAGCACCATTGAGCCCTGCAAAGCGTGCTGGGCCTGCGGCGGACAGGGGAACTGCGTCCACCGCAAGGACAAGTTCCGGGACATTTTTGAAAAGATGAAGGAAGCCGACGGCATTCTGCTCGCCTCGCCCGTCTATTCGGCCAATATTTCTTCATCCATGCAGGCGGTCCTCGAACGGGCAGCGGTTGTGTGCGACATGAACCCTGCCCTGATGCGCCACAAAGCCGGCGCCTCTGTGGCTGCCCTGCGGCGCGGCGGTGCCCTTGGTGCCCTGGACGCCATGAACCACTTTTTTCTCAACCATGAGATGTTTGTTGTCGGCTCCACCTACTGGAACATGGCCTATGGTCAGCTCCCCGGCGATGCGGCAAACGATGAGGAAGGGATGCGGACCATGCGGAACCTCGGCCAGAACATGGCCTATCTTCTGAAAAAGCTGCATGAGGAGGCACAATGAAAAAATTTCTCATTTTTCTGTCACTGGCCGCATTTCTGCTGCTCCCCGGTCCGTGCCTGGCTGAAGGGGACGTACTCTCAGGGGAGGCTGACAGCGTGGGCGTATTTGATTTTACAGACAGGACGGTCCTTCTCAACAGCGGCTATGCCATGCCCATCATGGGACTTGGCACCTATGCCCTTGACCACGATACCTGTGTCCGTTCGGTCATGGCCCTCATTGAGCATGGCGGCAGGCTCATCGATACGGCCTATATGTATGGCAATGAGGAGGCTGTCGGCGAGGGCGTCCGCCGCGCCATGGAAGCGTACGGCGTCCCGCGGGAGGAAATCTTCGTCATCACAAAGATCTATCCCAATCAGTTCAGCGATCCGGAGCCTGCCATCGACATGGCGCTGGAAAAACTGGACCTTGGCTATATTGACATGATGCTGCTCCACCATCCGGGCGCCCATGATGTCAAGGCCTATCTGGCCATGGAAAAGTATGTGCAGGCAGGCAGAATCCGCTCCCTTGGGCTTTCCAACTGGTACGTGGAAGAGCTCACGGATTTTCTGCCCCGGGTGCATATCGTGCCCGCACTGGTGCAGAATGAGATCCACCCGTATTACCAGGAGCAGGATGTCGTACCCTTTATCCAGGAAAAGGGCATCGTGGTGCAGTGCTGGTACCCGCTGGGCGGGCGGGGCTACACAAAGGAACTGCTCAGCGATGAGACCCTTTCAGACATCGCAAGGGCACACGGCGTATCTGCGGCCCAGGTGATCCTCAGATGGGACCTGCAGCGCGGGATCGTCGTCATTCCCGTCTCCTCCGACCCGGACCATATCCGGGAAAATCTTGACCTGTTCCATTTTGAACTTACCCCGGAGGAAATGGACAGGATCGCGGCCCTTGACCGCGGCGAAAAGCATGACTGGTACTGAAAAGGACAACTTTTAAAACCATGGCAGCTGCCATGGTTTTTTTCTTCATCGTTGCCCGCTGCGGGGAACAGGCCGGAAGACGGCACAGGTCTTTTCGTTCCCTTCAGCACCGCCTTTGCCGGGCACTCCCTTTTCATCTTATTCCTGCCGGGCCGCGGCCCACATGAATGGGGACCATATAATCCGGGACCCGGCACAGGGTCCGCCCGGGGTACTTGGCATCCAGATAGTCAGCAAACGCCTCCGGGTCTCCGCTGTTATCCGCAAACATGTCCCAGTGTCCCGGGACCACCACCCCGGGACAGAGTTCACCCGCCAGATCGGCAGCTTCCTGAAACGTCATGTTGCCGATGCAGTTCCTCCTGTAGCGTTTCCCGTCCCTCCCGTTGATCGGGAGAACCGCCGCATCCAGATGTCCGAAAGAGCGCAGCTTGTCCATCATGCCCTCATAGCGCAGCGTGTCCCCGGCATGATAGATCCTCACGCCATTTCCTTCTATGATGTACTGCAGACACGGATAGAGTCCGGTCACAGGGTCCCTGTCGAGGAACTCGTGGGCCGCGGCTATGGCGTGTACCTCAACCTCCCCGATCTTCACATGTCCGCCCTCATTGAGGCCAAGACATTTCTCTGCCTGCACGCCGTCCTCCCTCACGCTCTTTTCATGCATGGCCGGGAAGACGAACCAGGCGCCAGGGAGGTTCTTTGAAAAGATTTTCCAGGAAACATGGTCCATGTGGTCAGAATGGTTGTGCGTGCCAAGAAAGGCATCGACTCCCTCCATCTCGCCGGCCGGAAGCGGCGGGGGCACCTGCCTTGCAGGTGAGGGAGCGGCATAATAGTCCACACACAGAACCGTTCCCCCGATTTTTATCATCATGCCCATCTGTCCAAGCCACCACATGACGGCTTCCCCCGGCCCGACCGGCATTTCCTTTATGTCTGTGAGAAAAGTCATGCTTCTTTTTCCTCCTTGACACGGGACTCGTAGTTTTCCAGTTTCCGGGTAAAGAAATTCAGTTTCCATGTCACCTTATCGAGGTACATCTGCATTTCCTGCATGCGCGCTATGACATTTTCCCTGTGGTCGTGCAGCATCCTGACACGTTCCCGCAGCGTCTGCTCCCCCTCGTGCGTCAGCTGGACGAAGCGTGCGATCTCCTCAAGGGACATGCCTGTGTGCTTCAGGCAGCAGATGAGCCCGAGCTCTTCCATGTTCTCATCCGTATACTGCCGGATGCCCCCGCGGCTGCGTCCGATATTGGTCAGCAGCCCTTCTTTTTCATAGTACCGGAGCGTATGGGCCGTGAGCCCTGTTTTCTCGCACACTTCCTGAATGGAATACATAGAATTTTCCCCCTGTCTGCCTATTGACTTAGAGTGAACTTTAAGGTCTATGATCAGTATAAAGGAATCAGGGGTATTTGTCACCTGTCTCCTGTCTCTGAATGCTCAGACGACCCGGATACGTCCCGTATCCCAAAAGAAAGGCTGACTTTATGAACAACTTTACATTCTACTCCCCCACCTGTTTCGTCTTTGGCAAGGACAGCGAGCAGCAGGCGGGTGAACTCGTCAGGCGCTTTGGCGGCACCAGAGTACTGATCCACTACGGCGGCGGAAGCGCCGTACGCTCCGGTCTCCTTGGACGTGTCCAGGCCTCTCTGGAAAAAGCAGGGGTGCCCTTCTGCGTGCTGGGCGGCGTACAGCCCAACCCGCGTTCCGGTCTGGTCTACGAAGGGATCGATCTGTGCCGCAGGGAGAACATCGATTTTATCCTTGCCGTCGGCGGCGGCAGCGTCATTGACTCCGCCAAGGCAATTGCTGCCGGTACCGTCTATGACGGGGATTTCTGGGACTTCTATGCCGGCAAGCCCATTGAAAAAGCCCTTCCCGTAGGCACCGTCCTCACCATTGCGGCCGCCGGCAGCGAAGGCAGTCCGGACAGTGTCATCACCCTGGAAAACGGCATGTTCAAGCGCGGCGCCTCCGGGGACGCCATCCGCCCCAGGTTCTCCATCCTCAACCCCGCCCTCACCCAGACGCTCCCGCCTTTCCAGACAGCTGCAGGCATTACCGATATCATGGCGCACCTCTATGAACGGTATCTGACCAACACCAAAGAAGTCGAGGTCACCGACCGCATGATTGAGGCCCTCCTGCTCACCATGGTCCACGAAGGCCCCCGCGTCATCGCGGACCCGGACAACTATGATGCCCGTGCCAATATCATGTGGGCCGGTATGATGGCCCACAATAATGCCTGTGGTGTCGGCCGCAGCCAGGACTGGAACAGCCACAATATCGAGCATGAGCTCTCCGCCCTCTATGACTGCGCCCACGGCGCCGGCCTGGCCGTGACCCTTCCCGCTGTTTTCACCTATGTCATGAACCATGACGTCATGCGCTTTGCCCAGGTCGCTGTCCGCGTCTGGGGCTGCCAGATGGATTTCGCGCACCCTGAAGTCACGGCACGCGAAGGCATTGAAAAAATGCGCAGCTTCTTTATCTCCATCGGGATGCCCCGCAATTTCAGCGAGCTCGGGGCCAGGGAGGAAGATATTCCGAAGCTGGTCAAAGCGCTGTGCTGGGGAGATGGCCGGCAGGGGTCCATTTCCGGCTTTGTCACCCTTGATGAAAAAGACTGTGAAGCGATTTACCGCATGATGCTCTGAGAGGAGGACAAGGGATGTTAGAACACCGCAAGGCCCAGGGGCGCCTGCGCCTCCTGAAACCGGACGGCACGCCCGCTGCCTACTGCCCGGTCCGTCTGGACCAGGTATCACACCAGTTCCTCTTCGGGTGCGGCGCCTTTGACGCCGTGGCCCTTCAGAAAACCGAAGGCGCGCAGCAGGAAGTTTTCCGCTCCCGCATGGACAAATGGCTGGCCCTGTTCAACTACGGTACGCTCCCGTTTTACTGGGGGAGATATGAACCGGTCGAAGGCCAGACCGCTTATGCCGAAACCATGGCCGCTGCGCGCTTCCTTCAGGAAAGGGACGTGAAGGTCAAAGGCCACCCCCTGTGCTGGCACACCGTCTGCGCACCCTGGCTCATGCAGTATGACAACGATGAGATCCTCCGCCGCCAGCTTGAACGGATCCGCCGTGAGACGGCCGCCTACCGCGGCGTCATTGACATGTGGGACGTGATCAACGAAGTGGTCATCATGCCGGATTTTGACAAATACGACAATGCTGTGACCAGGATCTGCAAGGCCCGCGGGCGCGTGAACCTTGTCAGGGACGTTTTTACAGCTGCAAAGGAAACCAATCCCGGCGCCGTCCTTCTCATCAACGACTTCAACACTTCCCCCGCCTATGAGCACCTCCTTGAAGAGCTCTTATCGGCAGGTGTCCCCATCTCGGCCATCGGCATACAGAGCCACCAGCACCAGGGCTATTGGGGGCTGGAAAAGCTGCTCAATGTGCTGGAGCGCTTTTCACGTTTTGGCCTGCCCATTCATTTTACAGAGAATACACTGATCTCAGGGGACCTCATGCCCGCGCACATTGTGGACCTCAACGACTGGCAGGTCGCGTCCTGGCCCTCTACGCCCCAGGGCGAAGAAAGACAGGCGCAGGAAGTCAGCGAAATGTACACCACCCTCTTCAGCCACCCCCTCGTGGAAGCCATCACCACCTGGGACTTCGGTGACGGCGGCTGGCTTGGCGCGCCCGCGGGCCTTGTCCGAAAAGATGGCACCGAAAAGCCGGCGTACCGCGCCCTCCATCAACTCATCCACGGCACATGGGAAACCCATGAAGCGCTGTCCACCAACGCGGACGGCTGCATCACTTTTGATGGGTTCAAGGGCAGCTATAAGATCCACACAGCCTGGGGAAGCGCCGGTTTCGGTCTGACACAGGACAGCACCTTGGATCTGACACTGAACTGACCACGCTTTTCAGGAAAGGAAGGACAGACTATGCAATACCGCACCATGGGTAAGCTCGGCATCAAAGCCTCCGCTTTCGGACTCGGATGCATGCGTTTTAACGGTCCTGCATCCGGGGACTCCGTGATTGACGAAAACAAGGCCATATCGCTTATCCGCAAGGCCATTGACGGCGGCGTGACCTATCTTGACACCGCTTATGTCTATCTTGACAAAACCTCAGAAATCGTACTGGGCAAAGCGCTCAGGGACGGGTACCGCGACAGGGTCATGATCGCCACCAAGATGCCCTCCGAATATGTACACAACCGTGAGGAAATGCAGGCTCTTCTGGACAGCGAACTCAAAAAGCTGCAGACCGACCACATTGACTTTTACCTCATGCACGGCATTGATCTTTCCAAATGGGAATACTTCAAATCCATTGGCGCAAGGGAATTCTTTGATGACATGAAGAAGGCCGGGAAGATCCGTTACAAGTGCTTCTCCTTCCACGGCCCTTACGACCAGTTTGAGGCCATTCTCAACGACTGGGACTGGGACATGGTCCAGATTCAGTACAATTACATGGACGTGGATAACCAGGCCGGCACCAGAGGGCTTGAGCTGGCCGGGAAGAAAGGGATCCCGGTGGTCATCATGGAAGGCCTGCTCGGCGGCCGCCTTGCCAAGGCACCTTCCAATGTACAGGCGCTCTATGACGCTTTCCCGGTCAAACGCTCGCCGGCTGAATGGGCTTTCCGCTGGCTGTGCAACCATCCGGAAGTGAGCGTTGTGCTCTCGGGCTGCAACGAGGAGTCACAGATCGAAGAAAACCTGCGCATCTTTGACACTGTAGAGCCGGGCATCATGACGGACGCTGAGTGTGCCCTGATGGACCAGGTCCGCAGCGCTTATATCAGCCGCACCAAAATCGGCTGCACCGGATGCCGCTACTGCATGCCCTGTCCCAATGGTGTCAATATTCCGCGCATCTTCTCGGTGTGGAACAATGTTTCCCTCCATGATACGGACCCGCGTCACGACTGGGACCTCAGGCAGATCCGCGAAACAGACAGCGGTGCCAACAAATGCGTGGCCTGCGGCGCCTGTGAAGCCGCCTGCCCCCAGCACCTGTCCATTATCGACAGCCTGAAGCAGGCCTGGCACGAGCTTGCAGCCAATGATTGAACGTGCTAAGATAGCACCCGCAAGCTATCAGTAAGGAGACCGCTGCTTTGAAGCATTTTGATGAATCCTATGTGATTGATTCTTTCCGCTCCCTTCTGGGGATTGACAGTACAACGGGACAGTTCCGCGAGATCCAGGACTGGATCATCGCAGAGACCCGCCGCCTCGGTTTCCAGCCGCAGGTGACGCACAAGGGCGGCGTGATCGTGGACCTGGGCGGTGAGGGAGATCCCCTCGTTGTCACGGCCCATCTTGATGACATCGGCCTTATGGTGCGCAAAATCAATGCAGATGGCACCCTGAATGTATGCAACGTGGGCGGACTTTACCCTTTCTATTGTGTAGGCGAAAATGTGCGCGTCTATACGGCCGACGGTGAGATCTACACCGGCACCGTGTGCCGCACGCCGAATTCGGTGCACGTCACTGAAGAGGAACTGCGGGTCACCATGGGAGATTTCCGCAAAAATGTGTGCATTGTCCTGGACATGCCGGTAAGGACCGCGGAAGACACCCGCAGGCTCGGCATTGAAACCGGGGACATGGTCGCCCTTGACCCGCGCTTTACCATGAGCAACGGCTATATCAAAAGCCGTTTTGTCGATGACAAGGCATGCGTCGCTGTCCTCCTCAATGTCATGAAGAGCATCCGGGAAAACAATCTTTCCCTGCGCAGGAAGGTCCTGGCTTACTTTGCCTGCTATGAGGAGATCGGCCACGGGACCACTTATCTGCCCGATGGCGTCACGGACATCCTCTCCCTGGATATCGCCCCGACAGGTCCTGACCAGAATTCCGAGGAACACCTCGTGTCCATCTTTGCCAAAGACAGCCGCTTCCCCTATCACTATGAGATGACCAGAGAACTGCGCAAAACAGCCAAAGAAGCCGGCATCAGCTATGTGATGGACGTTTTTACGCCCCACTATGGCACAGACGGCGATGCGACCGTCCTTGCCGGCTATGATGTGCGCCACAGCGCCATAGGGCCGGGCACCTCCAACAGCCACGGCTATGAACGCACCCATATTGACGGGCTCCGTAACACCTATGCCCTGACAATGGCATATATCCTGTGATCCCGCCGTAAAGAACCGGAAAAAAGACAGCAGACTGAGAAAAGCTCAGCCTGCTGTCTTTTGTATGCAATTTCCGCCTGGCCCGGAGAACACGCAATATGATCCCTACCGTTCAGAGCCTTTTGCGGTTCCTGTCAGCCGTTCGTGTCCGTAGCATCCAGAAAGTCATATTCCAGCTCGATCCCGTTGGCAGCTTCATAAAGCAGCTTGCCGTTCTCTCCGCGGGAAAAAACCGCTTCGTATTCATTGTCATCGGCAACCGGGTCATAGCTTCCCGGGGTGTTTTCTGTCCATACAGTGGCATTTCCTTTGCATTCCAGCTTCTCTGTTTCACGGTTGTAAATGCCCTTCATCTGGAACTCGGTATATGTCTTTTCATCTCCGCCCCTGTGCAGCAGAACGTCATAGCAGAAGGAATCATGGTCCTTTCCGTTCCATGTCATCTTCACCCATACGTCTTCTTCATCATTGCGCCACATACCCTGAAACGTGCCTACTTTGTTAAACTCGATTTCTGACGTGTCAGGATTGTGGCCGTCTGTCCAGGTAAGGATCCTGCCGCTGTCCTTCAGCGAAAATACAGTCACGTTCTCTGCTTCATCAATGCCCTCATACTCCGGATCCCCGAATTTCTCTTCAAGGGTTTCAGGGTCCCTGGTGAAGCTGGTCTTCAAAGAAGAGAAGGACTGCAAAGAATCGCTTGCCTCATCATAGTAGCAGGAATATTCCCAGTTGGTCCCTTTCATCTGCTCTTCATCGTATACCTGAACAAGCACCTTGTATCCTTCGAGTTCATAGTAAATATCTGCAGTTCCCCCGACAAAAGCCCATTTGCTTTCAAACTTCTTTCCGCCATCGGGCTGGGGCACTTCGTCGGCAAAGCATGCTGTGCAGCAGGTCATCAGTATCATAACTACGGCAATTATCATGCCAAAAATCTTTTTCATTCTGAATTCTTCCTTTCATAAGGTCTATTCTGTGAGCCATGCAGCGCTCACATATATTCATACGCAGAACTGGAGACCCTGGCAGCTGAAGCATCAGATTTTGCTGCGCAATTTCCTTTCTTTCCATAATCTGCCAGCGGCCCAGTCTGTTCTCTCCCACAAAGCTGACCTGATGATCTCTCTTCGGAGAACAGGGGCTGACTGTACATTCTCTGTCCCTTTAACAGCTTATCTCACGTCGTACTGGCGCTGTTTAACACTTTCTGATGGCAAAATTGCCCCGCTTTCCTTATGTCCCTTGCCTTCCCGGCTCTTTCAGTTCGCTGGTTTTCTGTTGCTGCTCCATTTATATGAGCACTTCCATCAGCAATCATCCACGGCACAGATCAGATCATGCATGGTGCAAGTCCTGCCTTCATCCGGACGGTGCTTTTTCCTGTCTGCTGGTCCCTGCAGAATAACTTAATCGTTTAAGTCTTTATAATACTGCATCTTCTGTACATACTGCCTCTGCGCTCAAAAAGCAGACTTCCTTTTTTTCTGAACGCTTGTTCAGGGGCACACTTTCTTCCAATATGTGATACACTTTATCCCTGCCCCGCCATTTCCCGGTCCTGCTGATATGACAGAGGAAAAAAGGGCATAAAGTGACACGTGATGGAGGAATTCTCATGCAGCGTGATCTGTTCGAAAGTGCCCCGGTTCCGCGGGCATACCTTAAACTGGCCGTTCCGGTTGTTTTATCTATGGTGCTGAGTGTTGTGTACAACATGGTTGACACATGGTTCATTGCCCTGACCGGAAATACCCATCTTGTTGCAGGTGTGTCCCTGTGTTCTCCAATTTTTGTTCTCTCTGTTGCTATGGGGGATATCTGGGGTCTGGGCGGCAGTTCCCTGATGTCCCGTCTGCTCGGGAAAAAACAGGATGCTGAAGCAGGGCACGTATCGGCTTTCTGCATGTACGCCGCCTTTGGCACCGGTCTGATCTTCATGCTGGCCCTTCTGATTTTCCGCGGCCCTGTTCTGCTTCTGCTTGGTGCCAATGAAGCCTCCCTTCCCTATGCTTCTGATTACTTTACCTGCATCGCCCTTGGCACTCCTTTTATTATTCTGTCGATGATCCCAAACAATCAGCTCCGAACCGAAGGACTCGCTTCTATGGGCATGTGGGGCGCCATAGCAGGGTCTGTTGCCAATATCATTCTGGACCCTTTGTTTATCTTTACCTTTGGTATGGGGGCAGCAGGCGCAGCCCTTGCCACTGTGCTGAGCAATGTCCTGTCCTGTGCACTGTATGCTATGATCATACACAAGAAGTGCAGGGTAGTCTCACTGGACCTCCACAAGGTGCGCCACGGTGCAGCATCCACAGGCGAGGTCCTCCGCATCGGTATCCCTGCCTCTGTAACGAACATCATGTCCAGTCTCAGCATGATGATCACCAACCGCGCCCTGGAACCCTTTGGAAACGCCAATATCGCTGCTATGGGCATTGCCATGAAAATCAATATGCTCTGCCTTATGACGCTCATCGGGTTCGCCTTCGGCGGTCAGCCCCTTTTCGGTTACAGCTACGGGAAAAGGGACATGCAGAGGTTCCGCCGTACCCTGCACTTTGCCTATCTGCTTGAGACAGGGCTCGGCGCATGTTTTGCCATCTTCCTGTTCCTTACGGCCCCTTTCCTGATGCATTGTTTTCTGGACGATGCTGAAGTCATTTCCGCCGGCATACGCATGCTGCGCTTTATGCAGCTGAGCTCGGTCCTCGTTGGCGTCCCCCTGGCAGCCACATGTGCCTGCCAGGCTGCCGGGCATGCCTTCCCGGCCCTTGTTCTCTCCTTGTCCCGCCAGGGCATTCTGTTTTTTGCTGCCATCGCGCTTCTCCCTGTCTGGCTTGGATTTACAGGCATTCTCCTCGCCCAGCCCCTGGCTGACTTTCTGACAGGCCTTCTTGCGTTCTTCATTGCCGCTGCCCTGTTCCGGGAAACAAAGTCAGAAGGCAAAGACGTCCGGTGACCTGTTGTCCATTTTTCCGCAAACGCAGCAGTGCCTCCTGCTTCTGACATGCAGGAGGTCTTTTTCTGTCCTTTCGCCATTCCGGGTAAAGAAAACGCAGCGGCAAAGATAATGGAATAAAGGAATCCCCGTGTCCGGGGATTCCCATGGTACGCTTTCCCGGCACCTCTCCGGAGTGATGTGCGCTCCTCCTCTGTATCCCTGGACCATGCATAAGCCCTGCTGTCCCATTCCGGCACGGAACCGGAAAAAACCGGCGGTTCCGTACCGTGTGACTTTCATCCCATTGCCCCTTCAACGAAAAATGTCCGGTGCACACCCGCAGCGGGTACGCACCGGACAGAAACTTGGCGTTCCGTGCGCAGGATGGTCCCTGATCCGCCTTCCTGCACCATCACGTCTGCAGGACACGAAGACAGGCAGAAATGCGGTCCAGAATTTTCAGCACCTGTTCCTCCCCCTGGGAAGGACCATTCATGACATGGGCATAGAAGCCACCGTAAATCTGGTACGTCAGCAGCGTGTTGAAAAGCGGGTCCGTCCTTTTTTCGGGGACAGCACGGAAGACACAGTCCTTTATGCCTTTTTCAAGAAGCCTGGGAAGATCTGAAGCCTGATTGCCGGAGAACAGGATGCTGATGATTGTCTGATAAGTGCAGAAACTCTCATTCAGCTGTCGCGCTGTGTTCTCGATGTCTGTCAGAAGCTTCTCATCCTGGGTGACTGTCCTCAGGATCTCCCCGATCACCTCATTCTGAAGATGTTCAGAGAGCTGGTAAACATCGGTATAGTGCAGATAAAAAGTAGCCTTGCTGATCTCTGCAAGATCAGACAGTTCCTTGACAGTAATCCGTTCAAGTGGCATTTTGGCACGCAGTTCCAGAAAAGCGTTCCTGATCGCGCGCTGCGTTTTCTGTTTCCGTTTATCCATGATGCTGCCCTGCTTTCTTACATACCCAATGGACCGGGCGCTGGTTTGCCCCGCCCGGTTATTCTCTTTTTCTGCTGTCTGACTGATCTGGATGATAGTACATTAATGGACTCCTATCAAGCAACCAGCGAGTTCCCTCATATGAACAAAGGTTCTCAGCAGAGAAGAAGACTCAGAAAGAAAAAGGCCTGTACGGATGCAGACCTTTTCAGGAGCATATTAGACACCACTTCATCCTCCATTCCCGGTGCCTGCCATACGCCGGGATACCTGATGTTTCTGCATGCCGGGGCACAGATGACTGCTATAACCGCAGCCATGGCAGTCTGCGTTTTTTACCTTGTATGGGGTTCCTCTCACCCCCTGCCCCACTCAGCCGTTCCAGTGCCTCTCTGAATTCCCCGGCGCTGCCATAGCGCTGGGCACTCTCAAAGGCGCACGCCCTGAAGATCACGCTCTGCAGTCCTGGAGAAATCCCCTTCAGCTCAGGGAGACTCTCCCCAGACAGGCGGCGGAGCTCAGCCTCACACCGGTCATTAACCGAAAAGGATTGCCTGTCGTACAAAAAGGGAGGGCACTGCCTGTTGGCAATCCAATATAATATCATGCCCAAGGAATAAATATCTGCCCTGAGGCCTTCTTCAAAGCCGGCATTGCACATTTGTCCCCTGATCACCTCCGGTGCGGCAAATCGCCCCGGATTCCCATACCCCAGGGTAATAAGGGGCTCACTGGCCATGTCAGAACTTCGGGCCATTATGCTGCAGCTCCCCAGTTTATAGTTGCCCTGGCGGTCAACATAGATATTTCCCGGCTTGACATTCTGATGGACAATGTGCCCGTTCTCGAATGCCTCCAGCCCTCTGCACAGGTCGGTACCCAGCCGGATCAGGCGTTCTTCAGAACAGTCGTTCATCTCCGGGTCCCCTGAAAGCGGCGTCAGCAGCTCCATGCGCAGGAAGAAATAACAGGTGTCACCCTCATCCACAATATGACAGTCGTCAATGTTCACCAGGTTGGTTTGTCCTTTTAAGGACATCATCACCCGAATCTCCTGCCTGAACCGGTCACCCAGCCTGTCAAATACAGCCCTGGCGTCTTCCTCGCTTTCACATCCGCAGCGCAGAGTGTCCATACAAAGTTGCACCACCTTGATGGCCGCTCTGGCCTGCCCGTCTGCGTCCTCCCGGACCGCCTGATAAACCTTGCTGTAAATCCCTGTGCCAAGCAGGCTCTCCAGCTTCCATTCGGGCCAAAACTGCTCCAGGATAGATTCAATGGTTTTCATAGCCATCTGCCTCCAAACAGGACTTTCCAATGACATCCGGACACGTGCCCACGGAAATGTCATCAGCACACATTGTCAAAAAACTCGTAAGGGTCAGCCACACACAGCGGCCCCGTACCGTATCGGACCATCTTGAGGATGGTCCACTCTGCAAATTACCCCGTACTGTATATCTCCGCCATCCGCACGCTGCCTTCCCCCTCTCTGCTCTGTCAGACTGGACTTGCCCTCCCGCTGACATCAAAGATGGTATCTGCATTCCCCGCAGACCCGGGCACAGTCTTCCGCTTCCAGATACTCTTCTGTTTCAATGGTTGGCTCAGTAAAGCCATCTGTACATTCCTGTATCTCAAGGCACAAGTCGGGGTCAATCTTCCCACCATCCAATGGGCAGGTAAACAGCCTGGAAGTCATGGTTCCTCCCTATTGTTATATCTCAATGCCTTTTTCACTTTGTCTCCTGACTGGTACTTATCCCGTATGCCCCTGTGCATCAGTTCAGGAAATCGTTTCACCTTCCCGGTCAGAACAGATACAGGCGGGACTTTCAGGCTGTGTTTTCCATTCACAGGGCAGCGCATACTCAAGTCTACGTAGTCGCTTTTGGTTCCTGCTGCAGCTCATTGCTGCTTTTCATGCTTCCCTTATGACCGTACTTCATTCCGTGAATGGAATACTCTGCTCCAGCTCCGGACCGAACAGGCAGAACAGCGGATTGGATTTTTGCCAGTTCCTGTTTTGCTTATTTTATCCTCTTTTTCTGATATGTGCCACATATTCCATCATTTCTTCGTTTTTTATGCATAGACCCTTTTCATATGCATAATGATCAGGTCAAAGCAAAGTGGCATGTGACAGAAAGTGTATGGAACAGCAATTGGATAACACACGTCCTGATCTGCAGCAGGAAACCTGACCGTGCAGGCAGGGAAATGCGGCAGCTGAACTTCCTCATGCAGGAAGGGGAAAAGATGGGGCGGTTCTGATGCAAAGCGCGCCATGCAAGAATCTGCTGCTGTGAAATGCTCCGGAAATCATATTTCTGTCTGAGACCTGCAGGATCCTCCCTGCCTTTCTCTTAAGGCGTCTTACGCTCACGCCGGTCTCTGGCTTGACTTGGCCTCAGCTGCCCACAGCATGATCCCCATCACCCAGGACCCGGTCCGCCTGTCACAAATCAAAACACTGGCTCATTAACCTGAAGACAGTGCCATTGCATCAGTCCCAGGACACAGCATGACCTTCCCTCACCCTTGTGCCCTCCTGTGCTGCCTCTTCATCTGGACCGCCAGGGCCGTCTGTGATATCATGGACCTGGTTCACGAAAAAAAGCCGTATAAGGACAGGACCTGATGCGGCGCTCACTTTTCACACAGCCTGAACCGGAGAGAACATGAATGAAGAACATTTTAGAGGGAAAAAAGATCTGCCTGCGCAAGGCAAGAGAAAATGACTGGGCGTCCATGCTGGAAAACGTATGGAGCGACGAGGAAGTATATCAGTGGATGCTGTACCAGCCAACGCTTACCCCTGAGGATGCCCGGGAACGGTGCCGCAGGAGCATGGCCTTTCAGGAGGACCATTACGCTTACTTCGTGGCCCTCAAGGAAACAGATGAGGCCATTGGCCTGTGTGCCATCAAAGAGACAGCACCCGGTCACTATGAAGAGTCAGGGATCTGTATCGGGAAAAAGTACCAGGGCAGAGGGTACGGGAAGGAAATTGTCTCCCTTCTGCTTGACCTTGCCTTTGTGGAACTGGGAGCCGTCGACTTCAGGTACGGCTATTTTCAGGATAATGTAAAATCCAGAAAACTGGCAGAGCATTTCGGTTTCCTTTATGATTCCACCTTTACACTGACCCGGCCGTGGGACGGGGCCGAAAAAACAATCGATTCCTGCCTGCTCACACGTGATGCCTATCTTGCACGTCCGCACCGACAGTGAACCGGTGCCTTCCGTAACGCACCGGACATGTTCCTTCTGCAGAAAAAAGGAGAACCTGACACACCCGTCAGACTCTCCTTTTTTCTGCTTTTCTCTTGCGTCCAACAGCCCGCGGTTTATTTCCCACAGTACACCCTGATGGCTTCAGCGGCAAAAGCCGCTGTACCTGCCCCGCCATGCTGATCGATGTTCTCCGTCATCTCCCCGCCGGCGGCGTACATCTGTCCAAGGCCGGAAAGGACCTTCTCTGAGCAGGTATAGAAGTGTTCCGTGATATACGCCTGCAGTTTCCTGACCAGAGCCTGCGCGGTTTCGGAATCCGGTCTCCCTTCCCTGATCCTGCCGAACTCGGCAAAAATCGCCATGATTCCCTCGCCGAGTGCAAAATGCTCCTCCTGTGTCCTGTCCCTGGCACGCTGTTCGTATTCCTTGTACTCCGGGGTCGCTCCCCATGAGGCTTTCGCCTGCGCAGCGTACTCGTCCATCTTCCGGGTGTCAAATGCTGAAAAATCCATAGACTTTGCCACTCCCATCTTTTTCATATTCTCCGCCAGATCAAGCAGCTTCTCGAGGTGCTCCTTCTTCAGGCGCAAAAGCTCAATCTGCTGTTCAAGGGCCTTTGCGCGGTCAAAGTCCGGGCTTTGCATGATCTGCCTGATGTCCCCGAGCGGGAACTCCAGTTCACGGAAAAGGAGGATCTGCTGCAGTGTCTCCAATTGGCCCGCGTCATACAGACGGTACCCTGCATCAGAGTATTGGGACGGCCGGAAAAGACCGATCCGGTCATAGTACTGCAGCGTCCGTATGCTCACACCCGTCTGTCTGCTCACCTCATGAACGGTCATCACAGCGCCATCATCTCCTTTCGTGATCCATCTTACACTATGACGCTGCGTCAGAGTCAAGTCTTTTTTCTCCTCTTTCCCTTTCTCCCCCCGCAGCGCGGTCCGCCTGAGGTACCCGGTCCGGCCGGATCCGGTTCTTCTCTGCCGGACCGCAGGGCCAAGGCTTTCCTCCCTTTCATTCCCATAACCCATGCGGCCCCCGGTGTACTGCGTCCCGTAAAATGCCTTGCCTTTCCTCTGTATGCCGCCTGGTCCCGGGAACCATGTCATCCAACCTATGCACATGAGGTGAACCAGAAACAGCAGCACCGGCCAGTCCCTCGCGTACCTTCTGGCCCCTGGCAACGGACCCCTGTCTGACGTCTTCCAGAGGTGCCATTGCTGACGTTCCATCTGAAAAATACAGCCCGGGTCCCACAGGATTTCTGTCCGTCCCATCGAATAGTCATGCCAATACCCGGAAGCCATTCATGGAGGAAAGCCGTATGGACAGAAATTCACCTTTGTATGACACCCGCCTCTCCGTCGAAGAACGCGCAAAATACCTCGTTTCCCGGATGACACCCGAGGAAAAGTTTTCCTGTTTCACGCTCCGGATCCGTCTTGACCGTTTCGGCATCGCGGCATCGACCTGCGGCGGGGAAGGTGCGCACGGCGTACAGGCCAGGGCCGGACAGAAGGAACTGTACCCGCCCACCCCCACCACATCCTTTACCCAGCCCATTGGCATGGCCGCAACCTTCGACCGTGACCTCATCCGCAGGGCCGGAGATGTCACCGGCAAAGAGTCCCGCGCCTTCGCCAACGCTGTCAGCAAAGGCGGGCACCTGCGCCTTTGTCCCACGGTGGACCTTTGCCGCGACCCAAGATGGGGCCGGAACGAGGAAGGCTACGGCGAGGACCCCTACCTGACGGGCAAAATGGCTTCCGCCTACATTGCCGGCATGCAGGACGAACACAATTATGACGG
>CAMNGW010000053.1 GCA_946538615.1 uncultured Clostridia bacterium | reverse complement strand
ATTCATCCCACCACCTGCAGAGGATGGGGGAATTCTTGCTATAATATGTTAAAATTCTGCGGTTCTCAGATATTGCCTCTGCATTTTTACAGGTTTCGAAATAACCTGACTTCCAGGTCCCTTCCATACAGGTTATCAGGGAAGTCATTTTAAAGGAGTCAGCCATTGACATGTTCCATACTGAAACGATCAGCTTGCAGCACAAACCGCTGATTAACCAGGTCCGCGCTTCATATCATCATACTTCAGAATCCCATTCGTTCGGTTCCCTGTTCCTCTGGCAGCGCGACATGGGCCTTTCGCTGTTTGCTGAAGAAGATGCCTTTCTTGTAAAATGTGAAACACGCTCACCAGACTGCTGGTATTTTCCCTGCGGCAAACCGGATACCATTGAAGCCTTTATCCGTGAGCTTCTCTCTTCCTCGGACCGTCTGCACTTCACTTATATGCGTGAAGAAGACATCACTTTTCTCCAGTCCCGTTTCCCTTCAGTCTTTACAATCGTCCCTGCAGATGGTGATTCCGAGTATCTCTATGATACACAAGCGTATCTTTCCATGGAAGGTTCCCCTTACCGCCGTATCCGCAAGGATATAGCCAAGCTGCTCAAACAGCATGAAGTCAGGGTCATGCCCTGGAACGAAGACACATCCTGCGACATGGAATCCGTATTAAGAATGTGGCATGCCCGTTTTCCCGGAGAAGATGGTCTTCAGGATTTTGGAACTTCACAGCTCCTTTTACAGTACCGCTCAGAATTGGATGTAACCGGCGTGATTGTTTACGTCGACAACCAGCCTGTTTCCATGGCTGCCGGTTTTCCTCTCTGTGAGAATTGTTTTGATCTTGCTTTTTCCAAGTGCGGTATCCACATGACGGGTCTTCCGGACTATACACGGCAGGCACTTGCCAAAATCCTTCCTTCACAATTTACCATACTCAATGGCGAGGATGATCTTGGCATCCCGGGGTTAAGAAAGGTCAAACAGCTGATGCGCCCTGTCGGACAAATCCACATGTATGAGGCGGTGGTGAATCCATGAAACGTCAGCCATCAATTGACCGGTATTTCACAGGAAGGATGTTCACCAGACAGTTTTTTCCGGCCCTGATTTCTGCCATAGTCCTCTCCTTCGGAGATGTGGCAGACGGTCTGGTCCTGGGCAACAGTGTCGGTTATGTCGGGCTTGCCGCCATTGCCCTGACTATGCCGGTTGCCCAAATCTTCAATGTGATCATGAACGGACTTGGCATTGGGGGCAGTGTACGTTTTTCCCATCAGATGGCTCAGGGAAAGACCGATGAGGCATTGCAGGATTTCCAGGGCATCCTTCTTGTAACCTTAATCGCCGGCATGGTCACGGCCCTTTTGGGGAACCTTTTTATGACGCCTCTGCTCAGACTGCTTGGTGCTTCTCCTGAAGATGAACTGCTGTTCTCTTCAAGCCGCATCTATCTTCGCGTTCTGCTCATGGGCACCCCGATGCTTTTTCTGAATTATGTGCTGAATTATTATCTGAAAAATGATGATATGGAAAAACAGGCAAGCCTGGCATTCACCATCGGCAATATTGTGGATATTTCTCTGAACATTCTTCTCGTGCTTTTCCTGCATATGGGCGTAGCAGGAGCTTCTCTTGCCACAATTACCGGCCAGACGGTAGGCATGTCCATTTCTCTTTTTATCATTGCACGCAAAAAAAGGAGCCTTCGCCTCTTTCCTTTCAAGCCAAATCTTTCCCATGTTCTTTCAGCCTTTTCCGGCGGTTTCTCCTCATCTGTCGAGTACCTTTACAGCCTTGTATTCATGCTCATCGCCAATCGTCTCCTCATCCGCACTCTGGGCGGTGGAGGCGTCGCGATATTTGATGTCGTACTCAGTGTTTCCTATTTTATGTACAACATCTTTGATGCATCTGCCAAATCGGTCATGCCTGTCATAAGCACATATCACGGGGAACATAACGAAAGCGGGACAAAGCTCGGTCTTTCCACCGGCATGCGTTACACACTCGCTTCCGGTGTTGTTGTAAGCCTTGTGGTATACATCTTTGCTGAAATGATCTGTCATTTCTTCGGTTTGTCCGATCCCGGGATGCTTCAGGAAGGCATTGCTGCGCTCCGCTGTTTTGCCTTATGCATACCTCTTGTCGGCGTCAGCATGATTTGGGGATGTTTTTATGAGGCCAAAGAACAGCAGAGGGTCACTTTATTTCTCTATACACTGCGCGGAATCCTTCCCATCGGTCTGGCCCTGTTTTTTGCCTTCTTCTATCCTTATGCATTCTGGTACCTGTATGCTGCTACCGAAATTCTGACGCTGTGCATTTTCTCTGTCTACCTTCGGCATATCCATATCTCAGACATTGAGATGGACCGGGTGTTCCGTAAGACGATCTATTCACGCGGCAAAGAAATTGCCGAAACCACACAGCAGATCCAGGATTTCTGCGATCACTGGCAGATCCCTCTGAAACGGCAATATGCCGCAGGTATGGCTGTTGAAGAGCTGTGTGTGGCAACCCTCGACAACGGTTTTCTTGGAAAAGAAAACGGATTTTTCCAGATCACGCTTATTTTCCTCAATGACGGGACCCTTGAACTCCATATCCGGGACAATGCGGATTCTTTCAACCCCATGGCAATGGAGATGAACCAGCGGCTGGATGACGAAAACGTCAATCTTGATGCGCTTGGCATTATGGCCATCAAGAAAAAAGCCAAGTCATCGGCCTACCGGAACTATCAGGGTTTCAATACCGTAATTTTATGGCTGTGACTGCAGCACAAGGAGATCAGATTATGTCTGAAGAAAAACGTAATGAAGCGCCGAAAATGCGCACAACAATCAGTAAAAAAGCCCTGTTCTCCATTCTTCTTATAGCCTTTGTCCTGGGATTCACCGCTATCGTGATCGGATATAATGTCTACAGCAATACCATGGACAATCATTACCGTGAGAATACAATGAATATTGCCAATACCATATCTGCACTCGTTGACCGAGAAACTGTGGAGAAATATGGGAAGCTTATTCTTTCAAAATACCGTGAGACGACTCAGGAAGAGCGTGACCATCAGGAAGAAGAATCATACCGGAGCCACTTTGAAGGCATAGAAGAAAGCGAAGATTATCAGGAGATACGCACGCTTCTGACCAAAATCAAAGAGCAGAACGGTGTCACTTACGCCTATATCATGGTCATTGACAAAGCAAACCAGGTGTGCATCTACATTGCCGACGGGGACGTAAGTGAGGACACTTATTGTGCACCAGGTGTATGGGAAACCATTGAAGACGATCAGGCTGACTCTCTTCTCGGGGGCAATAAAGCCATTATCCCTCAAGCCGATTTCGGATGGCTTGCTTCGGGCGGTTCCCCTATTTACGTCGCAGAGGACGGGACTTTCGCCTCTTCTATTATTGATATCTCCATGGATGATGTCATGCTCGACCGGCGGATGTTTTTACTTGATTATTGCATCATCCTTCTTCTCGTCGTCGCCGTACTCAGCATCATCATGACATGGGCCATGCGCCGTCAGGTCGTCTTCCCTCTTAACAAACTTGCCAAGGCTGCCATCAACTACAGCAACGATCGTTCTCATCATGAAAAGGACCATGCCAAGATGGTCCAGCATTTTGCCAATCTGAATATCCACACGGGTGATGAAATTGAGAACCTGAGCTATGTCATGAGTGACATGGAGACTCAGCTGGCCGGATATATTGAGAACCTTACCCGAGTAACTGCAGAAAAAGAACGCATTGGTGCCGAACTGAATATCGCCACACAAATTCAGGCCAACATGCTGCCCAGAATTTTCCCGGCTTTTCCGGACAGGAAAGATTTTGATATCTATGCCACCATGCATCCCGCCAAGGAAGTCGGGGGCGATTTCTATGACTATTTCCTTATCGATGATGACCATCTCGGTCTGGTCATGGCAGACGTGTCCGGAAAAGGCGTGCCCGCTGCCCTGTTCATGGTCATTGCAAAAACCCTGATCAAAAACCGTGCCCAGATGGGCGGGACCCCCGCTGAGATCCTCGGCTATGTGAATAACCAGTTGTGCGACGGGAATGAAGCTGATCTGTTTGTCACCGTGTGGCTTGCAATCGTGGAGCTTTCCACAGGAAAAGGGGTATCCTGCAACGCGGGGCACGAGCACCCTGTGCTCTGCCGCAACAACGGAAAGTATGAATTGATCGTGTACCGTCATTCCCCTGCGGTGGCCACCTTCGAAGGTCTGCGTTTCCGCGAACGTGAGTTCCAGCTCTATCCCGGGGACAAGCTGTTTGTTTATACAGATGGGGTGCCGGAAGCCACTAACAGCCAGGGTGAATTCTTCGGTTCCGAGCGTATGCTCATGGCCCTCAATGAAAATCCTGATGCATCTCCCCAAAAACTCCTGCAGACCGTGCGCGGCGACCTGAACGCATTTGTGGGTTCAGCACCGCAGTTTGATGACATCACCATGCTTTGCATGGTTTACAAAGGCCCTGTTGAAACCCCTCTTTCCCTGACTGTGGAAGCTTCTGTGGACAATCTGCCCAAAGTTCTTGAATTTCTGGATGCTCATCTTGAAAGCCTTGACTGCCCCATCAAGGCGCAGATGCAGCTGGATGTGGCCATTGAAGAACTTTTTGTCAACATCGCCCATTATGCCTATAAGCCGGGCACAGGAAATGCAACCATTCAGCTGGAGAAAAAAACATCTCCGGAAACTGACATTGTCATTACGCTCATCGACAGCGGAATGGCATTCAATCCGCTTGAAAAAGCGGACCCTGATGTGTCCCTTTCCGCCGAGGAACGTCAAATCGGTGGTCTGGGCATATATATGGCAAAGAAGACCATGGACAGCATGACCTATGAGAGACGGGACAATAAGAATATTCTTCAGGTTTCCAAAAAGCTCTTCTGATCCCTGGTCTTACGCATCCTGAAACATTTACACCCTGCCGGCATATGATTCCCATGCTGGCAGGGTGCTTTCTGTTTTATGGGCGGAACGCTTCCAGCACTTTCCCCACAGACCTCGACATCTCTCTGGCAAAATCGGACTGGTATTTTCTGTCGCAGAACATCCGGATCCAGGCATCATAGTCTTTTTCCCCGGCCTTATATCCAAGCATGTCCCTTGTCTCATCCTCTGAAAGTGTGCGATAGCCGTTTTCCTGGACAACGTATTTCATTTGGACTCTCTGCGGCTTCTTTCTCTCCCTCTGCTGAGGCACAGGATAGCCAAACACCAGCATGGCACACGGAAACACAAGCTCGGGAAGGTTCAGGATATCACGCTGCTGTTCAATATTCTCCATGATATCCCCTATGTAACAGGACCCGATATCCAGTGCCTGCGCCGCCACAACGGCGTTCTGGGCCGCAATCACAGCATCGCACACAGCAAGCATAAGGTCCCCTTCGCCAAGCTTTCTGGGCTCACAGCCTGCCTGGCTGAATGCCCGGTGCCATCTGGTATAATCTGCGCAGAAAACCAGTACCAGTTTTGCCTGTTCAATGAACATCTGATGGTCGCACGATACACTCAGTCTGTGCAGTTTTTCAGGATCCGTTATCCGGAGAATGGTATACAGCTGCATATTCCCTGCAGTCGGTGCCTGAACAGCTGCTTCAAGGATCGTCTGGACGTTCTTTTCAGAGATCGCTCTGTCTTCGTAAGCGCGCACCGATTTTCTCTCAAAAAGGGATTGGATCACAGGGTTCATGGGGCCACCTCCTGCTCTGTGCCAGTTAAACCGGCTGTCAGGTCCCGGACCACTTCCGATGCCAGGACAAGTCCTGCCACCGAAGGGACAAAGGCGACAGACCCCGGGACTGACCTGCGCCTTTCATCTTCATTCCGGCTCTCTTCCTCTTCATCCGGCACGCATGGGATGGGCTCTTCTTCCGAATAGACAACCTTTACATGGTCAATTCCGCGTTTCCTCAGTTCTCTGCGCATCACACGGGCAAGAGGGTCGACGCGGGTCTGGCTGATATCTGCAATCCTGAATTGTGTAGGGTCCAGCTTGTTCCCGGCCCCCATGCTGGAAATTACAGGGACGCTGGACCGCTTGGCTTTCACAATCAGGGCAAGCTTGGCCGCAACTGTATCCACAGCATCCACCACGTAGTCATACTGTGTAAAATCAAACAGGTCCGCATTTTCCGGCAGGAAAAAGCATTTGTGCGTGTGCACATCCGCCTCCGGATTGATGGAACGGATCCTTTCAGCCATGACGTCAACCTTGTCACGGCCCACCGTTTCCATTGTTGCAATAATCTGCCGGTTGATATTGGTGATATCCACCTGATCCTTGTCAATCAGGTCAAAAGCACCCACACCGCAGCGGGCCAGAGCCTCACAGACATAGCCGCCCACGCCGCCTACGCCAAACACTGCGATATGACTTTTTGCAAGCCGCTCCATAGCTTTTTCACCAAACAAGCGGCTTGTGCGTGAAAACTGGTTCTTCAATGATGGCTCGCTCCTCTCCATCCAACGTTATCAATGACCTTTCCGTACGGACCATAAATAAAAGCGTGTACATCCTGGGGCACAGGCTTTCCTTACCCGTTTTTTCTGGACGTCAGCCAGTCCCTTATCTTGTCCTGCATGAGCTGCGGGGACCGGTCAAAATGATGGCCCTCGCCGGGGATCATGACCAATTGGCAGTCTGCATATTTTTCTGCTGCAGCGAGGGAATCTTCCGGGGGCACCACATCATCTTCAGTGCCATGCAATATGAGGACCGGTCCTTTATAGCGGCAGACCGCTTCATCCGCATGGACCGTCTGTGCCACGCGCAGATAGCTTCCCTTGAGCGTCAGGTCACCTGTGACCCGGATTTCATCCGGAACATGCTCCGGGTCAAAATGCCTCCCCAGCAGATTCCCTTCCCTTGCGCACTGTGGAATCATAAAGGCAGGGGCGCGTAAAATCAGCCCCTTGATAAGGTCAGGTGCCATGCCGGCCACAAGCGCCGCCACCAGCCCGCCCTGTGAATGGCCGGAAAGACAGATCCCGGTGACATACGGCAATGATCTTGCATAGTCCAATACACACAGCGTATTGTCAATCCACCTGTACAGGTTATGGTTCCTGAATTCTCCGCCGCTTTCCCCATGTCCATACAGGTCCACGCGCAGGGAAGCATATCCCGCTTCCTGAATGGCACGGCTTGCCAGCACATTGTGCGGACTTTCCTTTGAACCTGTAAAGCCATGCAGGCATATGACCATGGGGAGCGGCTGTGCATGGGGCCGTTCAATGACCGCGCTCAGACCGATGCCGTCATCACTGATCCTGATCTTTTCCATCTTGTCGCATTTCCTTTCTGTCCCTCACCGGCGCCCATCTGCACCGTCATGCCTGCCAGAGGAAAGGCATAAACAGCGGGACCTGTTTTTCCCAATCGGCCTCACAGTGCCGCCCGCCGATCTGGCAGTACAGCCTGGCCGTACCGCCCTGCTGCATGATTTTGTTGGCTGTCGTCCGGCACGTCCTGTAAAGCCAGCTCTTCCTGTCCTCTTCCCAGGGATTTTCTATGCCCCCATAGCCTTCCATGGTCCCCCATGAGAAAAACGCACGCGTATCCGGGCTGAGGCGCGTCTCATTCATCTCGTGCCAAAGCTTGCCCGATACGGACCCGAGAGAAGGTGATATGCAGGCAGCTTTGGAAATGAACTGGTTATAGTGCACGACAGCATAAGCTGCCATCAGTCCCCCCATACTCGATCCCCCTACTCCGGTGCACTCCCGGAAGGGAATCGTCGGAAAGGCAGCGTCAATATAGGGTTTCAGTTCGTAAATCAGGGCCTGCATGGTGGCTTCGCCCAGCGGTTCGATCCCACGCAGCCATCCGAAGCCGCTCCCATAAGGCAGGTATTCAGACAGGCGCATATTGCCTTCATGGGCGCACTCTACCCCAACGATAATCATCGGCTTGTCCCATGCACAGCAGAATGCATCCATTCCCCACGATTTTCCATACGTGGCATCTTCATCCCGGAAAAGGTTGTGTCCATCAAAAAAATACATGACCGGAAACCTGCCCGGCTCATCCGGCACACGGATATGAAGCGGTCTGTGCGCATGAAGATGTTGAAAATAAAAATCCTGTTTGATGAGCATATCAGGCACCTCCATCGGCACGCCCTTTTCCGGAAGCGTTCTCTCCTCAGGTGTGCCGCATGGAAGTATACCACAGCGGCCCCTCCCGGAAAACTGTATTGCGCCATGGTTTTACGGAATATATAATGAGCACGGGCATATGCCTCAAAGCCATTTTTCCGGAGTTGTTTTATGCTTTATCTTCAAATGGCTCTTTACTGTGAAGCCAGACCCCTTTTAGCCAGGTACGGCTTTCATGCTCTGCCCGCTGATGGGCGTTTCCAGATCTGGGAAACGGACAGCATGCGCCTGACACTCTCAGGTACCGGTCCATATGAAGCCTGTACCTGTGCCACTGTGACATGCACTAAAACGTCCTTCTCCCCTTCTGACCTCTTTATCTCCCTTGGCACATGTGCCTCAGTGAATCCCACCGTCCTGCCCAGCACCCTGTATCTGGTCCATTCCCTTGAGGACCTTGCCAGCGGGCGGACTTATTATCCTGATCTTCTTCCTGCATGGGACCTTCCCGAAGCAAGTCTCCTGACAGGCGCGCTCCCTTTCGACAGGCAGAAGGTCCATGCCTGGTACCCGGACCGGCACAGTCTGCCGGACCTGTATGACATGGAAAGCTCAGCTGTATTTCAGGCCGTATCTCATTTCGCCGGCCCTCACCAGCTCTTCTTTTTCCGTGTACCCACAGACACCGGCGATACGTCGGCGCTTACCCCGGATACCCTGACACAGGCAATGGAGGCCCAGCTCCCAGTGCTTGATCCCATTTTCGCAAAGCTTGCTGAGTATGCTGATACACTCAGCGAAGGGGAATTGCCTGACCTTTCAGGCACCTATGCCCAGGACTTCCGCTGCTCCGCATCCATGGCACAGCGCCTCTCGCAGATCCTTCGCTACGCTGACCTTATGCACTTGCCCGCCGAATCTGTCCTTGAGGGCTACCGCAGGGAAGGGCTTCTGCCCGTGAAGGGAAGAAAGGAGGGAAAGGATCTTCTTGAACGCTTCGAACGCGATCTTCGCTGAACCTTTTTCCCATATTTATATTGAGCGTGGTATTCTTGACCATCCCCGGGCAGAGCAGATTCTTGCACGGTTCCCGCATGCCCACGTCATACCTGTCGCACACTACAAGGATATTTTCTGCCGCACAAAGCAGTCCGTCGCTGTGCAGCATAAGTCCCAGTCCCTGATCCTTGCCAGGAAAACAGGCAGGCTGATTTACCCCGGCTCCCCTGTCTGCCAGCATTTCGGCCACAGTTCGTTTTATTACACTTCCCTGTGCATGAACTGTCCCTATGACTGCCAGTACTGCTACCTCAGGGGAATGTACCCCTCAGGGAACCTTGTCCTTTTTGTGAACCTGGAGGATTATATCCATGAGCTGGACGATCTGCTGAAAGGCGGCCCTGCCTATCTTTGCGTATCGTATGACACAGAGCTGTGCGCTCTTGAGAGCCTGCATGGCTATATCCATGCTTTCTCCGGCATCATTCCTTCCCGGCCGGAACTTACCGTCGAGGTACGCACCAAGTCTGACTGTACCGCATTGCTCCAGTCGCTCCATCCGTCAGGACAGCTGATTTTTGCCTTTACCCTCTCTCCCGAGGAAATTGTCTGTTACGAAAAGAAAACGCCTTCTCTCCGGGCACGCCTGAAGGCCGTTAAAACCGGGCTCCTGGCCGGACATACCGTCCGGCTGTGCTTCGATCCCATGATCTTTGTGCCCGGATGGGAAAAGGCTTATGAGAGGATGATGGTGACCATCGCGGATACCCTGGGTGAGGAGGGAATGAGAAAGATCCTGGACTTCAGTGTCGGGTCCTTCCGCATCTCTCAGGATTATCTGCATGCCATCCGCAAAAGCACTTCCTCTCCCGTCGTCCACTTCCCATTTGTCAACCGGAAAGGCTTTTACCAGTATCCGCCGGAACTCGCTGAAAGTATGGAGCATACCATGATCCGTCTTCTCCTGCCTTATGCCGGAAGGGACAGAATATTT
The DNA here is from genome assembly GCA_946538615.1 of uncultured Clostridia bacterium. Lineage (GTDB taxonomy): Bacteria > Bacillota > Clostridia > Christensenellales > Aristaeellaceae > UBA2943. Next base: position 6,806 of record CAMNGW010000053.1, on the reverse strand, counting down.
CTGTGGAGGGATGATGCTTGAAGACTGCACTCGTCACAGGGGCCTCCTCCGGAATCGGCCTTGCGATCGCATGCGCCATGACACAGGACGGTTATGATGTGTATGGCATAGGGCGGACCTTTCCTGAACTTGTCCCCTTTCACCCGCTGGTCTGTGACCTGCTTGATACCCGTCAGCTGTTGCAGCTTGTCGACGCGGTCCGGTCAGAAAGAGACATCTCTGTGCTTGTTCTCTGCGCGGGCACTGCCTATTATGGTCTCCACGAGGAGATCAGTCCCTCAAAAATATCCGAGATGGTCCGCGTCAACCTTGAAAGTCCGCTTATTCTGACTCAGCACCTCCTGCGTGATCTCAAGCGGGCCAAAGGTACCATTCTCCTTCTTTCCTCTGTGACCGCAGAGCATGCGGCCCCGCGTGCCTGTGCCTATGGCGCCACCAAAGCAGGGCTCTCTGCCTTTGGGAAAAGCCTTTTTGAGGAGGCGCGCAAGTATGGCGTCCGCGTCATCACCGTGCAGCCTGATCTCACAGACACACAGCTCTACAGGCACGCCGATTTCCAGCCGGAGAAAGGAAAAGACACCTGCCTTGATCCTCAGGACATTGCCGCTGCCGTGCTGCATGCGCTCCATGCGCCATTTGTTGTCTCAGAGATCACGCTCCGTCCCCAGCTCAACCGTATATCCAAAAAGAACCGGAGTCTGTGACTCCGGTTCCTTCATTTTTTCAGCCATTCTTCCCATACCTCGGGTCTGTAGCCCACAGTGACCTGGTTCCCGCTCCTGACAATAGGAGACCTGAGGAGCCAGGGATTCTCTGCAATGGCATGGAGAATATCCTCGTCTTTATTGTAGTAGCAGGCAGGATGTGATTTGACCTTGTTGTCTTCCCTGTCGATCAGGTTCTGCATGCCCAGTGCCCTTGCCATGGTCATGATTTCACGTTCTCCGAGCTTGTGCTTTTTCAGATCAAGTTCCTGAACCGTGACGCGCCTCTCCTTAAAGAAGCGCTGGGCCTTCTGAACATCAAACCCTTTTTTGCTGATGTAGATCTGGATGCTTGCCATTTTCTGCCTGCCGCTCAGGACATGTTCAGACTTATCGGGAAATGGGAGTCATCGGGGTACTGTACCGCATATGCTTCAGCGCCTGAACTGCCGCAGGTTCCTTTGCACCTCACATGCAATCATTCATGGCACGTGATACAGCTCCGCAGTTTCCGGCACCTTTCAGAACCATTGCCGGTTCCTGTACACAGTCATGCAGTGTCTTTTGAAAGGCGTCGGTCCTTCACCATCTGAATCTTCCATCACGGTACATGTGCCTTGTTTTATATAGCCCCGGTGGCTTTCCTGTTCATGTACTGCGTCTTCCGTGATGAAGTTCGGGTACCCTGTGCGTCGTTTCCCGGTCTTTGAGCGGACTCTCCTTTCTTATGCGTACTGAATTTCTGCAACACAAGTGCAGCATGCCGCCGTCCTGTCCAAATGCATGCGCACGGGGATCCCGGCTTGCCTTTTCGACTAATCATATCAGCATGCTTTTGAATTGTCTATATTCCGGCCAGGACACGTTCTGACATATCACCACGATTCACTTGCCAGCTGAAGACTTGTCCATTTTCTTCAGCTGTGGCAATGATCTTATGGCAGAGCATGCCATGTGTCTGTTTTCACTCTGTACAGGTGATCCTGACCAGAACACATCTCCGCTTCATCCCCTTGTGCAAGGATGGGGCAGCCCATTACAGAAAAAGCCCTGCCCGACGGCAAGGCAAAAACTGAACTGCAGAACACAGCGCGGACCCGGTGTGTTCTGCGGTTCGTGCTGACTCTGAGGATACAGTTCCTGTTATGAGGACACTTTTCTTTCCCTCCCGGCCATGTAAACAGAAAACCCCGGGAAAATGCAGCCTTCTGTGAAGCAGCGTCAGGAGGTACAAAAATGACTCCATTTCCTGTCTGATGCCGCTTTTCATGATCTCCATTGCTTTCATCTGCTCAGTGAACTTTCTTCCTGACATCCTCCCCGCGCATTTCGATGATCAGCATATGATTCTTGTCCAGCAGTCTCGAGGCAATCCGCTCCGTGTACCTGTCCCGCAGATTTTTGGGGGATAAATTTGTAGAAATCAGGCATGCCTTGCCCCGTGTCTGCCTCTCGTTAAAGAGATTAAAGAACTGTGTGACTGTCACATTGTCCATAAGCGGTTCCGTCCCGAAATCATCCAGCAGAAGGACATCATAATCCATCAGCATATCCAGGTCTTCCTGGCCATCCCTGGAAAAATAGGCTTTTCGCATGATATCCTGCGCCTTATAGCTTGAAAGCATCATCGCATTCAGCCCGCGGTCAAGAAGGACCTTCAGCATGGCATGCATGAGATAGGTTTTCCCGAGTCCTGAAGCCCCCGACAAAAGGATCCCGGCTTTTTCCTTCACATCCGGCCACTGTGCGGCCCATGTATACGTCATGTCCCGGATCATGTCCATCATCTCACGCTGTGAACATCCCAGCGCTGGTATCTTTGTGTCAGGGAAAATGGTACGGTCGAAGCGTTCAAACGTCTGCTCCTGATCCTCGCCAAGTCCGACTTCCTGGTACAGCCGGCGGTTCAGTTCCTTCTGCATACAGGAACACATTTCCCGCACAGGATATCCGACATACCCTGTATCCTTGCAGATCCCGCAGACATATACAGGTTCCAGATAGTCCGGATCATATCCGTTCTCTGTCAGCTGCTTGCGGATATCCGTATTGATTTGACCCATCTTCTCTTCCACAGACTCCGCCGGATGGCCAGAAGCAATTCCCCGGATCGAACTGAATATCAGCTGCTGTCTGGAATCCATCAGCCTTCCGATCTCCGGGCATTTATTTTCCACCTCACGGCGCCGCTCAAAGAAAATCCGGTCGCTTTCCTGACGCCTGGCCTCATACTCCGTCTGCAGCTGGCTGAGTATCTCCCGTCTCACGCTTCCTCATCTCCTCCTGCCTGTCAAGAAGCCATTGCGGCACGTCCTCCCCGGACCTCTCCGTATTCTCACGCTGTTCATAGTTGTTTTCCGTTACCTGTTTTCCGCCTTTTCCTTTCACGCTCTGAGCAGCGTGCCTGGCAAGGTCCGCATCCGCAGCCTCTGGAGTCCGGATTCCATCCTTACTGAGGCGTTCAAGTACGGCATCAAGGTATCTCATGGGATTTCCCTCGCCCTTGGCTGAAAGGGCAACATGTGTGATAAAAGTATCCGTCATACCGGCGCTGTACCATTTTTTGACAAGCGCATGGTTAGCTTCGCCGGCAGGGGCACGCACGCCCCAGACCTCACCGAGGGCAGAGAGCAGCATTTTTTCATGATTGAACGCATCAATATAAGCCCTCGCCTCATCTGCATTGCTGATCCCGCGCTTTTTCCAGCTTGTCACCATTTTTACAACATCTTCAAGCACACCGTTGCGCTTGCTCAGTTCTTTAGCCGCGAGGAGGATCACCTGTTCGTCATCAAAGATTTTTCTCAGGTCCCAATACACGGTGAGGGTACCCTCATTGACTGCATTTGCACCTCGCCCAAGGGCCTCATAGACCTTTTTGAGCGGTTCGCGCCGCGCAGCCTCATCTTCACGGATCCTGGCATACGCCTCACCGCTGATCTTCCCGCCCTCACCTTTTTTCCGCTTTTCCAGAATGCTGTCAAGGTACTTGAAACTCGGTGCGGATGCTGCTGTCGTATCTTCACATGCGGCAAGGACCGCTTCCTGTGTAAAGCCAAGGTCCACAAGCCATTTTACACACAGTTCTGTTTCTGGCTCGGTTGGTTCCCGGCGCATGTTGAACTTGCGCACTACGGCCCGGGCGCATTCGAGTGCCTTGCGGTTGCGTGTCAGGGCGATCTCAGCGTCCTCTATGGTACGCACTCCCGAGGAAGCGAGCTCTGAAGCCAGCTTGTCTGCTGAACGGAATGAAAATTTCTTCCCCCGGATCGAAATCATATGACGCAGGAGCATCAGGACAACTTCCTGTGGCAGCCCCAGTTCCACAACCCACTCATAATACTTGACAATTTCATTCCCGTGGATGCGGGTATCATTTCCGAAAACCGCATATACAGCTTCTGAGAACCGTTCATAGTTCAGATCAAGCGGGGCGCTCCCTCCCATAAAGACAGCCTGATTGGCCGGGATGTAGCGGTAGGCCGGCGGATTGTCCCCTATGCGCTCCACGAGTCCGACACGTTCCCAGTGCCGGTAAGCTTTCGTCACATCTTCCAGTGTCAGGCCAAGATCATGGGCCATCTGCTGAAGGGACATATCCGGCTGCTGGCAGGTGCAGGCAAAAAGACCATACAGATAAACTTTTACCTCGTCACCTGTTGCTCCGGGCATAAATTCCACAAGAAACTGGTTATCAACGGGCGTTGAGCCGAAATTGGCAAATTTGTCACTGAAAGAAAAAAGTCCCACGTACAACCTCCGCTTGAGGGGTTTATCCTGTCTGCATCATCAGGGCAGAAAAAACATCTGCTTGAGTTTCGGCTGGGCACCCGTCTCAGGGTCCATTTCCAGCTCCAGCACATCTTTCATATACTCGTTCCATCTGTCCACCACAGGGCTTCCGGCCTGTGTGGCTTCGGCATATGCTATGCCCTTCTCACATTCATAGTAGCCGAAAAGAAGGTTGCCATCGGACCAGATCGTATAATTGCTGATCCCTGCTGCCTTGAGCAGTTCTTTCATCTCCGGCCATATTTCGTCGTGTCTTTTTTTGTACTCTGCCTCCATGCCGGGTTTGATCTTACCTGTCCACGCAAATCTTTCCATGTTTCTTCCTCGCTTTCTTTATTCTTCTTTGGGTGCCAGTGCGGTATAGCCCGCATAAATATATACCATATAGAGAATGTAGCCCAGGACGCGCAGAAGCAGTGAGAGCATTGTCCGCCACAGCACCGTCCGTGGAAGGATCATGCCGATGATTTCTTCCACGAGTGCCAGTACCACAAAAACCAGACATACAGTACCCAGCTTCTCATGGGCCACGTCCACGCGTCCCACATTGGTCGTTACTTCTTCGATCCCCTTGCACACAAAGCAGATAGAAATAATATCTGCTATGGATTCGACACGCTCAAGGATATCCTTGAGCGATTCATTGGCCTGTCCGGACAGTTCTGCAAGGATCATCGTGCAGAAGCTGACAGCCACAAAGAAAAGCCCGTAGCGGAAAAACCTGTGGTCCTCTGAGGCATGTTTCAGACCAATGATGTGAAGGATGGCAGAAAAGCCATGCAGTACAATCCCGATAATCAGAATAATCTCCCCGGCTTCAACTCCGGCAACGCCCCGTATCCCGACTGGTAATTCCCCTAAGTCGAGAGTTGTTGTTTCAATGATCTCCGAGAGGATTGTCAGTATACTTCCATAAGTCAGAATAATAAAGGACGCCACTTCAAGAATTGTCGAAGTGAACAGATGCTTGAGCCCTGCATGGGCATGGGGAAAGCTGGACGGCATAACCAGACTCCTTTCATGGCTTTAGCTCATTATACCATACTTTATGGCACCATCCCAAGACCATCATGGATGAGATAGAACAGGACAGGATAATCATCGAGCCGTACCGCATCATGCAGCTTATCATATGGATAGAGCCATATTTCATGGGTCCTTCCGTCAACGGTCTCAAAGCTGTAGTACGTGTGCGCCTCTGTTTCCGTAAAAGTCCCGTCGATGCGCCCCGAGACGGTACACAGCTCCATCTGAAGGTACCTGGATTCAAAGGTGCTGTACGGGATCTCTGCACCGTTTTCCAGACAGAGGGGCTCATCTTTCCCCTCTGTGCGGACCAGCTCATACACCGTTTCTTCCCCTGTTGAAAGATCTTTCATCGTCAGACGTTTTAATGCAGAAATGCCCACCACCACGGGATACCGGGAGATGGTGTCAAATACATTTTTCCTCACAACTGGCCCCAGCGTCAGGGCTGAAGTCAGATACACGGAAGGCCCGTACTGGACATACATGACATTCTCATTTTTGTTCCCCCACACAAGCAGTTCAATGCTCTCCTCTGGGAAAACCTTTGTGGACACCGCTTCCCCCTCGCTGACAGTCCCCACGCCATATGCCATATGGACATGCAGGCGGGTTTCCGGTTCAGAGAAACCAAGCTGTGCAAGGACAGTTTCCGCTTCCCCGACATAGGTGCCCATATGGATATTTGAAACTGCATTCACCATGCTGATCATGGCCGTCCCGTCAGCCGGATAGCTGACGGGTGATGTCACCACCCATGTGTCAGATGCGTCCTCATCCGTGATCTGCCCCGTGAGCTGCCAGGCCCGCACCTCCCCGGACGCGTCTGTCATGGATATCCCGTCGATCCTTGATGCCTGAAAGTCCGGCTGCTGCACAGGATGCAGTGCGTCCCTTCCAGTCTGCCAGTCTTCAGCTGTGCCCGCAGGAATGGCGTACAGCCCGGGATAGCCTTCGGCTGCCATGTAATAATATGCCGCCCCTGTCCCTGTTGTACGGTTGCCGACAGAAAATGTGATCTGTTCACCATCCGTATAGGCCACAGTCACCTTCACCCTCGGCGGGTCAAGTCCGAAATCTGCAAGTCGCCCCATCCATTCATCCGCATTGTCCGAAAAGCAGTCTTCATATGAGATGGCAGCAGCATGGCTGAGAAATGTATGCGCATAGAAATCGGAAACGAGGAACCCGCTGTCTTCCCTGAGCCCCTCCTCTGTCTGCGTCACCCGCCAGCCGCTTCAGTCAGGAAAAACGGCCCGGATGGAAACAACATCTTTCTCCTGT
>CAMNGW010000052.1 GCA_946538615.1 uncultured Clostridia bacterium | reverse complement strand
CAATTCATCCCACCACCTGCAGAGGATGGGCGAATTCTTGCTATAATATGTTAAAATAGGTATCGTCTATAAGGACATTTTTTCCATTCTTTTGATAACGTGATCAATGCCCTGAATATCCATCAGATCAAGCCCATCGGCCACGCCGCGGACAATCTTCAGAAAATCCTCATCCTGGACGGTCAGCACCATGCTGTTTAATTCAGGAAGGCTGCGTTTCATAACGTCCTTATAGGTTATGCGGTAACTGTATCGAATCGTTCCCATACTGTTTCTCCTTCAGCTGTCCCTTCTGAATCATTCTGATCAAATCACAGACAGCAAACCATCCAGAAGGGTCCAGGGATCAGAGCGTATCTGAAGTCCCTGTCTTCTCCATAGCCCGCACTTGTCCGTGTCCATCTTCAGATGGGTTCCTTTCTGCTTTCCATGGCATGGACGAGGCGCACCATAGTCAGATGCGCAGGTGCAACGACGCCCTGTTTCTCAGCTGCACGGACCACCGCTCCGCTGATGGCATCCACTTCCGTCTTCCTGCCATTTTTCAGGTCCATGTAAATGCTTGTGTACCCTCCCGGCGCCTTTTTAAGGTGCTCCCGGATGCGCACGATCTGCTCCTGTGCATCAAAACAGCAGCCTTCGCCGGAAGCCACGGTGCACATCTCCCGGATCAGGTCCTGACAAAGGGACCAGGCTGATCCGTTCTGGACAATATAGCCCTGCGGGACCTGCAGAATGCCTGAGAGCACGCTGGAGGAAGCGTTGATCATCAGCTTGTGCCAGACTGTGTAACGGATCTGGTCACTGACATGACAAGGGAACCCTGACTGCTCAAAGACGGAAACGATGTCCCGGAGCCTTTCCGCCATCTCCTGTGTCCTCTCAGGGGCCAGTGTGCCGATCACGGTATCGCCCAGGCCCGAATGGACAATCTCATGGCTGCTTAGCCTGGAGCTCCCCTGCGTGGTTGTCCCTATAAGGACGTGGCTGTCATCCGCAAATTCCCTGAGCACATCCTCGTGCCCAGCGCCATTCTGTAGCGTGAGGATCAGGGTGTCTTGCCCGATCCCGTTCCGGTTCTCTTCCAGTGCTTCCCGTGTCTGGTAGGCTTTGGTAAAGAGGATCACGAGGTCCTGCGGGCCCTCAAGGCATCCGTTGACAGCAGCGGGGACGCGGAAAACCTCCTTATGGCCTTCCCTTTCGATCACGACGCCATGCTCCCGGATCTCCCGGATTGCCTCAGGGCGCTTTCCCACCAGTGTGACCTCTGCGCGGCCAGAGAGTCTGGCCCCATATAACAGCCCCATGGAACCGGGGCCGATGACAGCAATTTTCACGGTGCACTTCCAAGTTCACATGCATCAAAGGTAATATCATGAATGGATTCCGGATAGCCTTCCAGTCCGCGGATTGTGACCGGCTTTCCGGCGCCTTTGCACTTGCACCTCACGAAATGGATGTCCCGGAAGGTCGGCACATCCTCAGGGTCACTGCTCTGCCTGACCGCCTCGTCCTCTCCCATGGTGTTGAGCACATAGTTCATGGTCATGATCACGCTCTGCTCCCGGATGTTGGCCATGCGGATATCTTCCATATGGATATTCTCGACCACACCGCCGCGGCCCATAGCGCTCTTAAAGCGCAGCCCCACATCCGCGTTGACAAAAAGACAGTCTTTTACCAGTACATTGTGCACCCCGCGGGACATCTCACTGCCAATGACGAACCCGCCATGGCTCTCGCCCACCCGGCAGTCGTGGATCAGGACGTTTTGGCATGGGCCGCTGATTTTCCTTGCTTCCCTGTCTTTGCCGGCTTTCAGGCAGATCCCGTCGTCACCTGTCTGGAACTCGCAGTGATGGATATGGACGCGATTGCAGGACTCCACATCGATCCCATCGCCATTCTGGGCATGGTAAGGATTAAATATGGATGCATACTGTACAGTCAGGTCCTCGCAGAAGAAGGGATGGACGCACCATGCGGGAGAATTCTGGATGCGCACCTGCTCAATGAGCACGCGCCTGCAATGGCGCAGGCTCACCATAACCGGTCTGTAAAAATCCCAGTATGGCGCCGCTTTCTGCAATGCCATCTCCTCTGTCGCGCAGCTGTCAGGATCGACTTCCCCGGCCTGTTTCCCCAGGTAGATGCTCTCTGTCGGTACCCATACGCCGCCTTCAGGCGTGTCAATCACATAAGGGGATTTCTTCAGCAGTGCGTCCCACTGTCTCTGTGTCATTTTAAACTGCTTGACCGGCCGCCAGAGGTCACCGCTCCCCTCTATGACGCCGCGCCCGGTGATGGCGATATCCTCTGCGTTTTCCGCTGACAGAGGCGACAGGGCACGGATGCGCCGTATGCCTTCATAGTCTGTCACAGTCAGGGGATATTCCTCCCGGGACTTGCTGAAGAGAATCAGCGCATTGTCCTCCAGATGGAGTTCAACGCCGGAAAGCAGGCGGATGGGGCCGGTCAGCCAGATTCCTGTCGGGACGACGACTTTTCCCCCATGTTCAGACGCAGCCTGGACCGCACGGGCAAAAGCAGCCGTATTGGAAACCGTGCCGCCCTCAACAGCACCGTATGCGCGGATGTCAAACACATTTTCACTTCTTCTGGGCAATGCCGCTTCAAAGGGTTGGAACATAGATGGTCTCCTTATATGTTCTGTGCTGTCTGCCAGGGGGGCCCCACCGGAAGAACGGTCCGCAGCCGGGAGCTGTCCCTGCACAGCCTGATGCAATCAGCTTGAGTCTACTATGGCCGCCCCCACGTGTCAATCTTCTCCCGGGGCTGTACACAGCATATGGTTCTTTCTTTTACAGGTATCTCCCTCCGCTGGCTTTCCTGTGCCTGCGCCAGCCCGCAAAACACCCTGCCGTTAAGGCAGGGTGCCACAGAGTTACTTTAGATATTTCCAGTGTCCACTTGACAAGGGCAGATCAAAACTGCACAGCTTTTACATTGCAAAGATCCCTTCCGTCTGTTCTTCCACCTTATCTTCCTGTGGCCCACAGTCAGTCAGCCGTTTCGAAGAACAGTCCGGCTGCACTTGCAAACCTCTCCGCTTCTGACCCGCTCTTGCCTACAACCAGAAGATCCGGGTGGCAGCCTGAAAAGGCATTGTCCGCAATTTCGGTAACAGAATCCGGAATGCGCACGAGAATCAGCGAGGCACTGTCCGAGAAGGCAAGTGCACCGACAGAGACTGTTCCTGCAGGTATCACAACTTCCTCCGCTTCCATGTCGGTAAAGGCCTGCTCTTCAATAGTCTTCAGATCAGCGGGAAGGACAAGCGTCTTATCCTCCGGCGTAGGGGCAAAGTGCACAGTCACATTGTCCCCTGCAGGGAACATACGTCCTTCCGGACGCCTGATTTCAGAGAACTGTTTCCTTGTGCCCTGATAATAGACATCTTTCAGTTCATTATTGAGACTGCCCTGCCAGATAAACTGCGCATTGAATTCCTTTACACTCACTGGAATGGTGATGCTTTTCGCATGGCCCTCACTGAAAGAACTGAAAGGATCAATGACTGTCACGCCTTCGGGGATAACAAGACTTTCCGCTCCTTCAGGAATGGCGACCAGGTTTTCCCCGTCTCCGGTGACAACCATATGGTTCACAGACCGGATATAGGGATTCTCTTCGTCCACAACAAATTCCGTCAGTTTGCTGCTGAGGTAGAACGCATCCTTGTCAAGTTCCCTCACGCCCTTTGAAATGTAGGCAGACCGGAGGGAAGAGCACCCAAGGAAAGCATGCTTCGCGATGGATTCCACACTGTCTGGTACCACAATCTCAGATATCTTTGTAAACTCAAAGGCATGCGTGCCCAGGTACGTCACGCCTTCCGGGACATGGACCGATGTAATCTGTCCTCTTGAGCCGTACCATGGCGCTCCGCCCTGGGGATAATCAAACATGGCACCTGTGCCTGTAAGGACCAGCGCCTCATTCTCCATGGTCCATGTGACGTTTTTACCGCAGGCGTTTTCCGGTAATGTTCCAAATCCCTGGAGAACAACCGGAAAATCTTCCCTGTATTCCATTCCCTTCTCGTTATCGTGGATCGTAATGCTGAGTATGACAAGTCCCGCATTGCGGGTGACACAGCAGCGTGATATTCCTTCCCCTTCTATATCCTTTCCATCTCCTGCCAGTTCATGGGAACTGTCGTTCACATCAGCATACCAGACAGGCTGAAAATACTGCGTGCTGTCCGTACTGATCTGTGCTGTGATGGTCCTGCTTTCAGGGGCCTGCGTGAATGCAACATCCACGTGTACGGGCTCTGTCTCATTGCCTGTCAGTGTGAACTCATCTTCTTCCCAAGCCTTGAGCGTTACGAAATCACCATTCTGGAAACCTTTCAGTGTCTTTCTGCATGTCAGCAGATCGCCCGCATTGGGCGTGACAGAGAAGGTGCCTGACGCGCTGCCCGTAATGATTTTCTTTGTATTGAAGCTGTTGAATTCGCCGTCCCTCAGGATGTGCTTCGACATGACTTCATTGTTCCCGTTCAGCGTGACGGGCGTTTCAAAATATAAATAATATTGTGTTCCGTCTTCCCATTCTCCAAGGGAAACCTCCCAGTTCACAGTAAGCGTCTTCCCGACTTCAAACGTGGCCCCCGGCTGTACCGTTTTCCCGTCCAGCAGATAGGTCATTCTGAGAATGGGCCCTTCCTGAGCTGCTTCTGTTTTAACCCCAGTGAGCGTCTGGTTCTCGTAGGTGAACGTATAGTATACATCCTCGCCGTCTGGTCCCGTCAGGGGGACACGGCTCTTAAGGATGGCCATGACAGGGAAAATGATGTGTTCCGATGTTTTGGACTGGCTCACTGTCCATCCCTCGGCAGTTTCCTCATAGCTTACGCAGTATCCTCCGCTCACGTCCACACTGATGGGATCCAGTCCCTGCGCAGCCTGTTCAATGAGTCCTGGCGTGTCCCAGCCCTCGTCAATGATGGCATCATACACGTCCGGAAGACCATAGCGGAGATAGTAGATATTCTCCCAGGTCTGACACGGATATGTGATGTTGTAGTCATGATCAACACCCAGCAGCTCGTCGGGAAGGCCAAAATAGGTATATTTTTCCTTTCCGCTGACGGCCTCACTGTCTCCGCTCGGATCGTCCCAGGTCACATCGACATGGCACCACTCGCCATCGAGCTTCACCACATTCCATTCATGGTTCTCGCCTCTGGAGGTTCCGTCCTGACAGTAATTGGGGATCCCGAATTCGTCCAGCAGCATCTTATAGGCCTTGCTGTAGCTTTCACAAACCCCATAGCCTTTAAGCAGAACCCCGTCCGGACCATGCTCGGTATAGGTCAGATCATAGTAAGCATGGCCTGTCAGCCAGTCATGGAGCCAGACAGCTTTTTCATAATCCGTTGAAGCCCCTGACTGCCTGCATGCATCTGCGATCTGCGCAATCTTCTGTCCGATTTCCGCGGACCGGTCGACAGAATTGACGAACAGGTGCACATCCATGTCATTCCCGTCCTTACTGCATGTCATCCAGATCACATAGGTGGCCTCCTGTGTGAACGTCACAGGAAAAGTATAGTCTTCACCTGCTTCAAGCTCCGAATGGTAATTCAGACTGTACCTTCCCGGGTTCTCCGGTTCTTCCTCAGCAAGGTACAAGGTTAATGTGATCCCATCCACCTTGTCCCCATTGTGGATGGTGTACACATAGCTCTCCCCTGTCATCGGGTTCAGGGCTCCGGTAATGAAAGGTTCGTCCGTGAGATGCGCGTCCCGGGAACGGCTGACCACGATTTCAGCACTCGCGCTGACGCACAGGGCAAGCAGACATACTGCCGCAAAGACGGTTATCCATTTCCATTTCGTCATGACGTTATCCCTCCAACATGCAAACATTACATCGCGCGCCCTGTCATGCAGGGCTGTCCTTCTGATTTCCACTGTCCTGCGGTTATGCCCACTGGTACAGTCTTCGCTGTGTCCGGGCAGGAACCTGACTGTTTCCTGTCGTCTCTCCATTTTTTCTCTTCGGTATATCCATCTCCTCCCTTTGCCGCCTCTGATCCTGCCCTGCTTTTTCTCTGTCTCTGTATTTTCCAGTGCGCAGTGCCAGGCAGCAGAACAGCCGTCCGGCGCATTCTTCCGGTTCTTCCTGCTTGGGACAAAACTGTCCCGGACCATTTTCAGGACTGCGGAACCTTATTACAAAAGCCCGACATCTCTCCATGCTGCACGGACTGTCCATCTGTTCCTGTCCAGGGGCAATGAGACGGTTCATGACATTTGCCGGAAGGATCTTCTGCCTTTTCAGTTTCTGCAAAAATGTATTCCATATATCAATTCGAGATGACGGAGGATAGTCCTTCTTCGTTTGCCAAAAGGCACCCGGATCATCAGGCATCTGTATCCCTGTATGCACATCAGTTCCGGCAAAAAAACAACCCCGGACGCAAAAAGGCGGCATGCGCGGCTGGGTTTTCCGGGAAACGGCAACCTGCTTTGACCGCTCAGTGGTACATGGCATTGCTGTCCCACAGCTTCTTCTTTCCCGGAAGCAGAGGGTATCCTGCTGAATGGAATCCCTGTACCAGTCATGTCTGTACTTGCCACTTTCTCTTCCCCAATCAGGTGTCCCATGATATATTGATACAGGATACAGAATCATACCCTCCATTTTACATCGCCATCAGGAGGATACAAATGAATGCCAGGAAAGCTGTCAAAGCCCGGTTCATGAAAGAATATGCCAGGAAGGATTTCCTGAGGATCACGGTCAGAGAGCTTTGTGCTGCGTCGCCCGCCCAACCTTTTATACCTGCTTCAGCAACACGGATGAAGTAAAATCTGCCGTCGAAGACGATCTGATCAACGGCCAGATGGAAGTTACCGGACAGGTCTCCGGCGGTTCCCTGCCCGACATGGACTTCACTCTGTTCTTACAGAACTGCAACATTTTATGCGTGACCACCGGGATGCCTTTTACGCCTTTCTGGTCCTTCAGCCGAACCAGCGCTTCATGGAACATTGGAAAACAATCCGGCTCAATTTCAGCAGAAGATACCCTCAAAAGCAGCACGTGATACGATCTGATTGCTGAAATAATGTCCTCCGCCTGTCTTGAAGCTTACATATACTGGATGCGGTTCCCGGACGGGGCCAGTGTGAGCCTCAAATTCCTCGCGATCCGCACACCCGATGTCTTTGTGCAGCTTGTATGATGCACAGATTATGCTGCTTTCTTCCTTTCTTTTTTACAGGCTGCCTTCTTTTTCCGGATCGTTTTCACTTCACCCGGATAATGCCTTCAGAAGTGTTTGCGCCAAACATGACGAGTCAGACCAAAAGAGTGCCGGAATTGCTGTACCTGATTGGACGGAGAATACATGTGCCGGAAGGATTTATCCGTAAGGTCATGCAAAGAGCAGTCTGAAAGCAGGATCTGTAAGATGATTCATAGTCCTATGCATACTCCCTCCCAGTACATACCGCCGGATAAAAAAAGGAGTAGCTTTGAGGCCCTGCGCATGGTATGATCATCCCAGAACATCTGAACTATATATAATAGAAAGGAGCCTTTTCTGTGCTGAAGATACCTTCTGAATACACTGCAGACTGTGCACACCCCGGGAAGATCACCACGGTTCCCTACGGGGAAAAAGCCTTTCTGCTCTACACGCCTGTCCGGCCCGCAAGCCACATTCTGTACCTGATCCACGGAGGCGGAGGTGACGAGCGCACTTTCTTCAGGCCGTCGTTTGTCCATATGGTCGACCATATGATCGACAAGGGGCAGCTGGAGCCGCTGTATATCGTGACCCCATGCTTTTATGACCCGGAGCAGACGGACAAGTCACCCGGCACTTCCGGCAAAGCCGTGCTGAAATTCCAGAAGGAACTGCGCGAGCAGATCGTTCCGCTGGCTGAAAAGGAGATTGGCCGGCACTTTGACTGCACGCAGCGCGCCATCTCCGGTTTTTCCATGGGTGGGATGACCACCTGGTACGCCTTCATGGGCTCGCTGGACCTGTTTTACTGGTTCATGCCCATGAGCGGGGACTGCTGGGCTTTAGGCGAAAAAGGTGGCGGAGATAAGCCGGAGGAGACGGCTGAAGCCATTGTGGATGCTGTAAAACAGCAGAAGGCTCCGGATTTCCGCCTTTATGCCATCACGGGATCAAAAGATATCGCCTACCCCAATCTGGACCCACAGATGCAGGCACTCAAACGGTACTCCGATATATTTGAAGGAAAGCTGCGCTACGATGTGCTCGACGGCGGCGTGCATGATTACGAAACCATATTCCGGTACCTGTACAATGCACTGCCGGTCATCTTCCACTGATGCCATGAATGCAGGCAAACCCACTGCTGTCCGGCACAAACGGACAGGTTTTTACAGATGGAAAGAGGGAACTTGCGGATCATACCGCAGTTCCCTCTTTTGAATTGCATACGAAAGATATGAAACCCTATTGTGACCATGTCTGTTTACCGCAGCATGGCAGAGAGAGGATAAGGATAAGTATATGGAGCCCATCTCTTATCCGTATTGTCCAAGGAGGAGCAGTGTTTTTCTGCGCCCGCGTCCTGTCTGATGTCCGTACCATTTACCGGTTCAGTCCTTTGCTTCGTGCGTAACACAGGCCTTTTTCGGATCAGGACATGAGATGGCATGACCGATTAGATCTGAAAATAATCTTTCTCTGGCATGATTCCCGTTACTTGATCTCCATTACAAGCTGGATAATTTTTTTAGCCACATCCAACATCATGTCCCAGTTTTCCTTTTTTCCGAGGAATTCCCCGACCTGCTCGAGGACCCCTTTCCCGTTTGCAGCTGAACCATGCGAATGTGCGCCAGTCGGCACATAGACTTCCGGGACTTCAGCAAAGGCAATTCCTTTGCCTTTGACCAGCTCTGTCACGCGGTGCCAATAGATCACAAGGTATGCCGTATTTATCTCACTCCCTTCAAATCGCTGCAGCGTCTGATAAGCGATTTCAAAGGCAATGTTCAGATTATATCCGTTGTTTCCGGACCCCAGGAGAGGAAACGCGATGGATGGACAGCCCAGGATATTGGCTGCATTCAGTGCCGCCAGATAGGAAGCGCATAAACGTTCGTACTCGTTGTGCTGTCCGTCTGTCCACCTCGGCACAACAGTGTGAATAATATATCCTGCATTCAGATTGAAACCCGGAGTAACTACAGCTTTTCCTTCCTCACATGACCCGATGTCCTGGCAGGCCTTCGTCAGTTCTGTTCTTCCTGCCGCCTGGAATACAGCGGTTGATACGCCGCTGCCTTCCCTGAGTCTTGTGTTAGCAGGCAAGACAATGGCATCTGACCTGACGTTCAGTATGTTCCCTTTGACAATTGCCACTCGTACCCTGCTCATCTCACGGGTTCCTCTCTCTCCTGATTAATTTGTGACATGCAAAAATGCTTTTCCCATTATATCCATGCCGGCAATACCGGCTTTTCCCGGACAGGACAGTCTGTTTCCCGCTGGGGTCAGAAATCAGAGCATATGCTGTTGCCAAAAAGAGGCCCCGCCTTGCGTGCGCTCAGACTTTCGGGCCCTTGTAACTGCTGATCCCACCTATGCTTTTCGCCTGGTAGCCCATCCGTTTCAGGATCATTTCAGCCCGCTTGCTCCTGCTTCCACGCAGACAGTACAGAAATAAAGGCCTTTCTTTGGGTAAAGATGCATTATGGACAGAGGACAAAGGAAGATTGATGGCTTCCGGAATATGGCCAGATGAAAACTCGTCCGCTTCACGGACATCGACCAGCAGTGCCCCGGGTGTGTGTCTGTATGTCTCAAGCCCTTTTTGTATATTGCCGAAGAATAGCATTTTACTCACCTCAAAATCATTTTCTCCACACGGGATCCTGTTACCGTCCCTTCCATAGCCTTTGTTTTTTCTGCAGTCTGCTTTGAACTCACCCGGCACCATCAGCAGCTATATGTTGCATAAGGCTTCGGAATACGGCATGGGGATGTCTTTGAAAGTCCTGGATCGTACATTCTGTAATGAAACCGTTGTCTCCTGTCAGCTTTATAGCCCCATCCTGGAACAGAACCCTGTAACCACTGAACAGAAAACTGGCCGGTGCATCATTGTCATTGATAATCATTCCATTGTGCACATACCGTTTTAACTCCATCAGGAAACGGTACTCTTCCGGGGTCTTTAAAAACAATTCAGATATGCTCTCAGAATGGCGGAACAGGAACTCATTGGTAAAAGCGACATGCTTAATCCCTCTCTCCCTGACCTCGATGGGCCGTGCCAGCATCTTCCATTCCCTGATTGCAAAACGGTAGTAATCCTCATTCATTTGGTCATCCGTACATGGCAGCCGGGTAATCTCCCATCTCTTCATCGTCTGGATCTGCTTGACTTCCCCATAATAAGCGATCTTTGCATTGTTCCCGAATAAGCTGACAGACTGGTACAAGGCCACGAACCTCACCGGCAGATGGTCCTCTGTGAGGCTGGAAACAGGCAGGCAGTAAAAATTTTCTTCCAGAAAGACGGATAAATGCGCCGCTTCCCGCATACCGCCTATAAGGATGTCCTTTCTTTGCCAGTCAACTTTTGCCAGTTTTTCCTCAATCCCCTGCGGTAGGCTTGTCCTCTCAAAAGCAGATTCCGGTGAGTCTGCAATCAGGTCATCCAGGAAAGACGATACCAGTGATGTTGCACTGGGCAGAAATGGGAGCCCTCCAATATTCACTTTTTCAATGCTCTTATAGAAGCGGTGCTGTTTATATTCTTCCTCATTCGCATAAGGAAAAAGCACATAAGCACCCACCATGCTTCTCTCGTACCGGCAGTGTTCCTGCTCGCTGACAATGGCGTCCCGGTACCTGTGCATCGTATTGATATCCTCTTCTTTGGGTCCGGGCAGACCGCTGACCACCTCATGATAGTATGTTCCTTTCAGTGAAGGATCAATTTTATACTTGGCATCGAAAATGTATTCATATCTTGTCCGACTCCCTTTCTTTGTTAGGCTCAATACATTATCTGGCCGCTGGCTCACAGTGGGGAGATTCCTCTCGGAAGGATTATATGACAGGGTAATCTGGTCCCCTGTCTTCTCATCATCGTAACGGATCCTGCTCGCCTTGCCATGCATGAGCGATACCGTCAGACCCGACCCATTGAGCTGGATCACATCCTGCGATATCAGACGGTACTTGCTTTTCATCAGACTGTTCAGCTTGATAAAACACCAGTATTCATACAGTAAAGGGAGATCCTTCACGCTGATATGGAATATGCCCCCTGTCAGTGTCAGGCCATGCTGCATCAATAAAAAGCATCTGTACAGTTCCTGATAGCCCGGAGCCATTCCGAACACCAGGGACATCCCTGAATCAGAAGGCTGTGCTGGTACGATCTGCAGGAATCCGGTATTGCACCGCCTCTGCAAGCCCTGGATCATAGCATCAATTTGTGATACCGTCCCTTCATCCAGTGTATCCTTCATCTTCATGTACGTATGCCGGAAATGCTCCAATTTCTGAATGGTCTGCATGAGCATATATTTCATCAACCGGTTCTCATGCGTGTCGTAGGAAACAAACTTCCTTGTCGTCAATGCCTTCTCTGCCTGGAAATTGCCATGACCATCCCGCAGCACGTGCTCAGGGTGGCTTGACAGCCACTTCAGCGTTTCTTTTCCGGCCCGCCTGATCTTGTGCTGGGGCAATATCTCTCTTGTCTTTTGCAGCTCATGGTGCGGAGAATGAAGAATCAGGTCAGCAGCAGAGATATAATCCTCATAGATTTTCCGGATGATGGCATAAAATTCAACAGGTGAACTCTGTGCCGAATCAGATGTGTCAAAAGAACTGTATGTTTTTTTGAGCAAGTCAAAAATCAGGCTGTAAATCTCACATGTCACATCTGCAACGATTGCCTGATAGTCCTTCTTGTAACTGATCTTCGAAGGATAAACCTCCAGTGTCAGCGTCAGATATTCCTTGCCGTCAAGATAAAAGACGAAATCTGACAGACCAATATTGTTCCTGAAGTTGATGACACCTGAAAGCATCTGCTGTTTTCTTCCGACGGGCGTAACCGCGTTCCTTAACGCATAGTTGTCGTGCCAGAAGCTGACAGTGTGCCCTTCTGAGGGCTCTGCAAAGATCTCATACTGCTTTTGCTCGAAAAAAACGGGCTCAGCCTGCACTGCACCGCGATACACATTGCCCGCTTCGGAGGATGAAACAACAGAAGGGTTCCCCGCAAGCGCTACTGAAAAATCCTCCGCGCACCTGACAAGCAGGGTTGACTCATCATCACAGGCAATACCAGGAAGATCCGGCTGTGGGGGCGGTCCTTTTATGGTTACGCTCAGACGCTCCGTTTCCAAGCACAGCAACGTATCCTTAGAGCCAATATGACGTAAATCCATCCTCTTCAAATCTCCTCACCATAAACATGACCTTTTCAGCGCTGCGGGGATAGTCTATGCCTGTACCATTCTCTAAAAGCTCTTTCATCCCGGCGGCATCGCCGTCTTGTCTGTCATAATCCTTCGCGAGGATTTTCCTGAACAGTTCGCAGAGTGTTTCCTTGAGTGAAAGATTAGATCCCTGTAACCTGGGCAGGATTTTCTGCATGATTTCATAATCAAGCGCTTCTTTTTCCTCAAGGAAACCGCCTCTGTGATTGTTCAGCATGTAAAAGCATATCTCGTCCCTCACACGGAAACCCACGTGTGAATTTGACTTGTATAATATCCTGTTGATCGACTGGAGGATAGTACAGAGCTGCTGGACGTATTCATGGTCCTCTTCCTTACAGTCCTTCAGGATCAGATAGTCCGATTTGAGGAAAGCATTTCCGACACTGACCGGTACTCCCTGTCCATACTGTACAAAGTCAGGGATCAGATCAACATCATTGAACTCAATGGTATTGGCCCTGTCCAGGACCTTTTTGGAAAACGGGAAAGTGGTCTCATCCATGTTTACAGTTCCGACAACATAGAAGTTTTCAGGGAAGAGAATCTCACCATACCGCTCCCTGGCGGTTTCATCTGCCCCATATTGATCCAATTGAACCAGGGGATCGGAGATGATGTGTCCTTCCTTACGGTCCCTGGTTTCTATTACAGACAAAAAATCACTCAGATAGTACTCAACCCTGGCCAGGTTCATTTCATCAAGACACAGAACATAGGGATGCGCCAGATCGTCCCGGGCCTTTGCAAGAAAATCCATCAGGCACCCGGGAACAAATCTTCCGTTCAGATCCAGGTGACCAAAAAGGTCCGTCGAATCGGACCAATCCGGCCGCACTGCAATCTGCAGATACCTCCCGTTTTCCTTATCCGCGCCAATGGCTTCTGAAAACAAACGCACAAGTCTTGTTTTGCCTGTCCCGGATGTGCCAGCAAGAATCACAAACGGTTTGGATTTCAGTGAGAGATAAAGATTTTCAACAAGCTTATCCGGATAGGAAAAGCCTTTTGCAGAAATAAAAGTTCTGATCTGCCTTACAATTTCCTGTCCGGTCATTGTCGTATCATCCTCAATCATTCTCATTTCAAATGTTTCATGATCCAGCCGGATAAAAGTTGCCGTTGCGTCTTTCTGGTGCCTGTAAGCCTGCAGCTTGTTCCCCAGATTTGCCGTCCAGAATATACGGGCCCTGCCCCCATGCCGTGGTTCCTTCCGGATGGTCGAGGGATAGCGTTCCCCATGGAAGATTAATTCCAAGGATTTTGTTTTGCCTGCCTCCACACTGTCCGCACCGAAAAACCACTGGATATTCTGAGGGACACCGGAACCATTATGATCAAAGAAAGATTTATCGCAGTGCTTTACAGCCGTCTTGGCGTCAAGTACCTCCCATGAATCAAAAGTACCCAGACGGGACTGCTGCAGCTGCCAATCTGCATACGCCTGATAAACTTCCATCATACGCTGAAGGTCGTTCCTTAATACATCCTCCTCCGGCAGCGCACTTATTTCATAGCACGTATAGAAAACAGTTCCTTCCCTGCTGCACACATCCTGTTCTGAAAGTCCTTCCCCCAGATCGAACCCGCATGATGGAACGAATCCGCGTCCCTGTATATGGCTCCGGATATCCTCTGCTCTTTCATGCAGGATCTGTACCGTCCTTTCCAGAGAATGTGTGGTCCGGATATCTTCATAGTCCTGCAAAAAGCAAAGATACAGCCTCTGACCATCTTGTGAAAGAAGATATGCCACACAGGTGCCTTTCCTCTGGCCTGCTGTTAAAGAACGATGGAAGACACATACTCGGGGAACCATGGCCCCGTTTTCTGTGCCGGTGTTCCCTTCCACCATATAGGTATGTTCGTCTATCAGACCGGTATTGCGGAACTCTTCCGGTAATTCTTCCCGGACAAAAACATCAAAAGCGCTGAACTTAAACGATTCAGCTTTTGCTGATATGAATTCCTTCATCAGCTTCTCAATACCTGATCTCATATCCTTGCTCCTTCTGTTCATTCGCTGGCATTCCATCCAGGTCATGGGTATACTTTCCTTTCAGGTGATACACGGCCACACTCATCTGTCTGATTTATCAGATCCTTTTGCCCGGTACAACTATATACAGTCATTCCTTGTTCTTGGCGGATTGAGCGCAAGAAAAAACGGTTGCCAATCAGACCTCTCTCTATCCCTCTAGTTCATGAAAAGGTACATTACGGGTTCTTCTGGTCCTGCAGTGCCTGAATATCTGTTCCGGTCGGACCGAGCTCCAGGTCTGCCATCCGGAAGGCACCTTCACAGTATTCACGTCCGCATCTCATCTTCATGGTGATGCGGCTGCTGGCTTTACCAGTCAAAATCTCATTTTCATTCTATGCCGATGTCTTCCAGGGGACATTATACGATATCATGCACTTATCATCAAATTGCCATGAAGACACAGGATTCCAGACTCGGTGATATATGTTCTGCTGTTCCTTTTCATCCTGGGTCCTTTCCTCCATGACACCATCCTTTACCGATCTCACCCATATTACATGCCAATTGCCTGCCCACGGCAGAAGCAGGGACCGCACAATATCAGAACACTGTGCCTGTTCATCAGCAGTGGAACACAAAGATGATGTCTTTCTGTGTCAGTCTTTCCTGTTAATACAACCCCGCGACTGGATACAGCCACGGGGTTGTATATTTCTCTGGAGCAAATGCGGATAGCACTGGCTCCCTTTAATCGATATTTTCCAGAATGACACCGATCCTGTTTTCCAGAGAGTCAATCAGGACGTCACAGTTTTCTTTCTGCTTGTTTTTATCCATTTCCCCAACCCAGGATGTACCCACCATTTTCATTTCGCCGACATAGATTGCGCCGAATGCCTTACACAGGTCTGACTTTGTTTCATCTTCTGTAACCGTGTAAGAATATTCCTGAACAAAGTCCTCTATATCTGTATACAGAATGGAAACATTCTCCAGATTTTCAGCTGTCGTGCCTGTCCCAAGACAAAGTTCTGTCAATATGCCGCCGGCTGTTCCGACAATGCCAACAATGCCGCCTTTCGCCCCAAAAAGCTTCTTCATGGCTGTATTCAGCACAACGTTACCTGTTATGTCAACAGCTGACTCTGCTGTATTCTCCAGCAGGATTTTCGTCAGCTCACCCGCACAGTCAGCTGTTGTTTTCACGCTGGCGATGAGATCATTTTTCAGATACAGCTCAATGTCCGAAATCATCTTATCGCAGTAATTCACCACAATCTTATCAGAAGAGTACGTATTCTTGATTTCTTCCAGCAGTGCGATATTATCTGAGGCATCTTCCAGACAGATCCCCAGAAGACGGATCTGTTCATCGTTGAACTGTGAGAATTCGTACCAGTCAATAGCCGTCTCTACCGTCAACGAAACAGCATCCATGAGACCTGGATCAAAATTATTCTTTAGGTTCATATTATGAGGGGCCCACAGATCCGGATCGTATTTTTTTGCTGCATTCACTGAATCCTCTACCATCTTCAGGCCAATAGCCAGCTCTACCTGGTCCGCATCCTTTATGGCTTTCTGCATTAATTCCATGGCGATCTGCAGGTTTTTGATTATGTCATCCTCATCCATAATGTCTTTAACGACGTCAATGATATCATTCACTTCACCAATCGCTTTGTTGATCATGGGAACAAACGATACATCGAGTTTTTCTTCCTGCATTGTCTTTCTTCCAAGTATACGGCTGATCGCGCTCTGGACACTGTTCTTCTTGATCTGATCCACATCCTTGGATCCCGGATAGACCTTTTTCACGATATCGCTCCAGGAGAATGTCGCGAGATCATAGGCATAGGCTGCTGCCTGGGTCGTAAGCTGTCCATTTGTCTGTCGCACAGAATCCAGCAGAGACGAAACAGGGTCCGTGACAGATATCAGATTGTCCCTTGCCTGCAAAGCCGAATAGACTCTGGCAGGATAAGTATCATCGTTCCCTGTTTCAACCACTTCCACATGACTGGTATCTATATTGATATCGTGCATCAGGGCTTGCTTATGGCCATCAATGGAGATCGTTAGTATCACATGGATCAGATGCAGGCCGGATTCCCAGAACTGAAGGGTCCCGCTGACCAGATTATCTGCACTGACCGTGCCTTCGAACCGTCGGGATTCCGGAATATCTGCCAATTTGTTTGCCGTGCTCCCTGCCGGTTCTGCTGTAAAACAGGCATCCAGAATGGTCAGTTCCTTGGGCAGCTGGACAGAGATCGGAACTTCCAGCGGCCAGCTTTCTATGGTCTCGGGGAGCTCTGGTATCTCATAGCCGGCCTCATCAAGAACCTTCTGCATCGCCTCATTGCTTTGCTCAATATAAAGCGAAAATTCCATAAAGTACTGAAGGACTACCTTGGAATCGCATTCGTAGCTGTTATCACAATCCGGCATCACCTGTCTGATCAGCTCCTGCTGTTTCATCTTAAGGTTCAGGCCCTGCAGGACCTCCCAGGTGATATCCAGATACAGGGAATTTCCAGCAGATGTCGTGTCCCTAAGGAGCCAGGATGAATCCTCAAAGCAGTACAGCAAGGCCAGATCCGTGGCCGGCATGTCCTTCTGGTGCATCACAAAAACACGGAACTTTTTGCCCTTGTCCATGACCCCCTGCAGCTGAACATAAAAATCCGTATCATCAAGATCTTTCATCGCAATGGCCGCCATACTGGAAAAAAAGCGTTCCGCATATCCCGAAGATTTGCCCTCAGGTACAGTGGCATCTCTGAAGTACACACTCAGATAGCTTGTAAAGCTGGCTTCACTGAAGACAGAAGGCGCAGCGCAGCAAAGGGTGCACACCGCAAGTGCCAGTGCGAACAGCCTTCTGCAGACATATCCGTTCTTTTTTAAAGCACGCAGCACCGAAAACCCATTCTCTCTTTTCATAGATAAGCTCTCCTTTTGCACATGCAGAAAATCTCACCAGGAATTCCATATCACTTTTGACTCTGTCTGGTATCGAATATAGCAGACTAGTGTAGTATCCCGATGATTTTTTTAGTTATTTTCTCTTCATAA
>CAMNGW010000051.1 GCA_946538615.1 uncultured Clostridia bacterium | reverse complement strand
CTACACCAGCACCAATCACGAGCAGACCACCGAGGATGTAGAAGATTGTGGTACCGATGCCACCGGTAGAGGGGAGAACGGAACCCTTGTGGTTCTCAACTACGCCCCACTTCTCATTGGTCTTGCTAGGATCGAAACTTTCGGTAGTAGTTGTGGTCGAGGTTCCTTCCCCATCGGTTGTAGTCACAGTATGAGTATCTTCATACAGAGACAGCGTGACATCAGTAGTCAGCATGTTGTAACCGTCCAGAGTCTTGGTTTCGGTAAGGGTGTAGGTCTTATCTTCATCGAGACCACGGATCATGATACGGCCCTCACTATCGGTGACAACAGTTGTTGTAGCTCCAGTATCAGTTGAAGCGCAAGGAATGTAATAGGTTCCGTCTTTCTTAACATAAAAGGCTGTTCCACCTTCCTTCAGTGTGAACTCAACGCCTGCCAAATCATCATTGGAAGTATCGCCATCAATCTTGTGGATACCAGCAAAGTAAGTCTTGTACTCAACCTTATCAGGCTTGCCTTCAAAGGGCCAAGGAGTTTCACCAGAACCAGGACCATATTTCAGAGCGGATTCGTTCCCCTTGTCGGTATCAACAAGCGCAGATGCATTAACAGTCATGGTGAAGGAGAAGACAACAGTTGAGCCTAAAACGGTATCATCATCAACCGTGATAAGTCTCTGCCATGTAGCCCCCTCGACGGCGCCAGTACCAGAATAATCAGATTCACCCACAGTTGCTTTAGCAGTATTAGTAACAGTAATATCGTTGTTGAAAGTCAAGCCTTCACTCTTATTATCGTACACCAGAATCTTATCGCCAACCTTGGCAGTTGCAGGGATTGTAACAGTAACATCGTAATTCAGAACATCGCCAATGGCAACGTCACGAGCCTCGTTATTCTTAGTGGTATTGTCTTCATCAGACTGGGTCTTATCCAGCGGAGGATAAGTATTCTTCTCATTGATAGTAACATCTGTGGTAGCCGCCACAAGATTCTTGCCTGTCGCACCTTCCACAAGATAGTAACCAGCGTCAATGTTTGCCTCGGATTTCCATGCCTTTGCGCTTTCATCGAAAGTAAGAGCAGTTGGACCATTTTCATATGCTTCGTTTTCAATCAACCATGCAGCTGCAGCCTGAACTGTAGCAGCATTATCGTTAGCATTTGCCCAAGCAACATTGTAGTTATTCGTTCCAACAATTGGAGAAAGGTCAAACCATTCATTGCCAGATGCACGAGTCCATCCGCCAGACTTAAGATCACCAACATTCTTTCCTTCCGGAATCGTATCTTCGGCAGTATAGTATACAGGTGTTGTCCAGCTACCGAGCTTTGCTGCAACGGCTGAAGTCGCAGTATAGGATGCATTCTCTGCAGACGCATTTACTGCACCAGGTTCTCCATCTGTGGATCCACCGCCGGTAGAAGTGTTGGATGTATAAGAGGCACTAAATACCTTATAATACTTATAAACGTTTCCAGCACCTTCTTGACCAGAAGTATCAAAACTGGAGTCACGATTGATCGTAATGCTTGCAGCATTAGCGGTAACAGCGATAGCCATAATCATTACAGCTACAAGTACCAGAGCAATAATCTTCTTCATGTTTTTCTTCCTTTCTATATCGTTCACCTGGAATAGTGTGTTGTTAAGTCATTCAAACCTTTTCAGATCTGAACAAGAGGAAATAGTGCTTTTTTATCTCAACTGATACCTTTGAAACTCAATCTGTTTTCAGATCCGTTCCTTGATATCAGATGATCTCGTTAATAATATGCAATCAACCGTTCAAAGTCAAGAGTATTATACACGAAATTCTTGAAAAAACATAGTCAGGATTTGGCCTCTCCCTCATAAACAAGTAACTCTTGTTTACGGGTACATCATACCACCCTCAGGTTACATCGAACATTACTTGAAAGGTATTTTTAAATTATTTCAAATTTCTGTGTAACCTCTCCTTGGAGCAGGACGTCTGAAGCCGTGTCCTGTCTTCCTGGCGGATCAGAACCCATAATAGGAAAGCTCGTTTGCGGGCCATACGCGAAGAACAATCTTCCCTAAGGTCTCCTCAGTTGGAATGCAGCCAAATTCCTCGCTCCGGCTGTCGACTGACGTTTCCCGCATATCTCCCAGAACAAAGAGGTGATCCAGCGGGACTTCGTAGGGGAACTCTAGGTCGCAGAGCCCGTATGCGTACTGAAGCACATAAGGCTCCTCCAGCATCCTGTTGTTGACTATCACCCGTCCGTCATCGTCAATGGACACCATGTCCCCGCCTAGGGCGATGACGCGCTTGATAATTATCTTATTATTATAGTAAAAACATGTGACATCACCCGGCTTATACTCCGTCGTCTTCCAGGCTACCAGAATGTTGCCGGGGGCAAAATTCGGTTGCATGGAAGTCCCGGTTACCTGTAACACGGGAAGGAAGATCGATGCAATAAGCACTGCCAGCGCCGCTATGACCAGGACGGTACCGAACGTGCTTTTCAGGACTTGCCGGAATTGACTGTGGTACTTCACCCTGCGCATCTCAGACTGGATCTCTTCCGCAGAGGGTACCTGAAACTCCTCGTTCACTGTACCACCCCTTTCTCCGTTCCGCTTCCTGCGTTTTCAGTCCCGGCGGTTGGTGTCTGAACTGCTTTCAGGGCTTCCATCTGCGTTTCCAGCTGCAAAAGCTTTTCATGCAGCAGATCCACAGGATTGTTTGTGCTGGTTCTGCTTTCATATTCCTGCCGGAGCGCCTTTTCTTTTTCGTCCCATTCCTCTTGCAGCTGCGAGAGCTTTTCTTCCGCGCTCTCGCACCTCTGCTTCAGTTCATCGTTTTCCTGGCGGAGCCTGTACATGATGTCAAGCAGCTCATACCGGTTCATCCGTTTCAATGTCTGCTTACGCATGCTTCAGCCCCCATCATCTCATTCATCTTCAAAGATGAAAGCGTCTTCGTCCCCGTCCAGGCTTTCTTCGCCATCTGTCTCATCCATCCCATCCTCCTCTTCCTCCGGCTCCTCAGGTTCCAGCCCGAAGTATGCATCCAGAATCGCCTGTGACCAGGTTACATGGGCGGTTATGTGGTAATTCTGCAGCATCTCTGTGAAGAAATCAAAATAGATGTTGGAATAGATCGGGATGGTGGGAAGTACTTCGTTGTAGCGTTCCTGGAAAGCGATCCAGCGTTCCACATAGGTGAAAATGTCACCGGGCTCCGTCTTCCGCATCCGGACGGCCAGATCGTACAATTCCTCGTCATCCGAGTACGTGTTGTTCCACATGGCGTGGACGGCTTCATTGTCGGCACTGTAGGTGATCGACGGGTCCACAATCACATGGAAGTTGGTCGCCAGGTAAATCATGTCGGTGGTCCGTTCAGACTCCCTGTAATAGGCTGTCAGAAGGTTCTCCATGGTCTCGGGCACCAGGGTCAGCTGGATGCCGCAGGCATTGAGATGGTCGATGAAATTCTCCTGGATCGTGTCGATAATGTGGTTCCCGGCAGGATAGAGCATCTTGAGGTCGAGCGCCACCAGTTCATCGTCAATCATCTTGCAGCGCACCGGATCCGTGCCCGGCTGGTACTGTCCGCCTTCTCGGTTGAGGACCCATCCGGCTTCATCAAGAAGGGCGTTGGCTCTCTCCTCATCCACGGTATACTGTGTCAGGTTGTCGAGGTTGAGTGCTTCCCAGGCCTCTATCATCGCGTCATATTCCGCATCGTTCCTGGCATAGCGCTGTGGGAAGCTGGCCATCTTTTCATCAACGGCTTCCCCAGGCTGCGGATAGATTACCGGATACTCCAGGCCGCCGTTGACCAGCAGGTACTCCCACTGTTCAATGCCGTAATACCCATCGACCCGCATCCCGTAAGGCCCGCAGTAAGCTTCTGTGAGGGCATCCCTGTCCATGCACCAAGCTATGGCCTGCCTGACTTCCTTTTCATGGACCGTCTTCCAGTCATAGCTGAAGGTGAGGAAGGAAAGGCCGATTCTCGGGTAGTTTTCACGTCTCAGGTGTTTTTCGGACTCTGTCTGCGTAAGCTCGGTAATCAGCGGCCCGTAGGTCATTTTGTTTACCAGGTGCAGGGTACCGTCTTCAAACTCTTTGGCAATCTCGTTATTGTCCACCAGCTTGAAGGTGATTTTCTTGATAAACTCCGGTTCCGGTCCTTCAGGAACAGGCTCTGCAGCCTCCTCCTCCCCGGTCTCTTCCTCCTCAAGGAAAATCTCCCCGCCCTCTTCAGACTCTTCCTCCGCCTCAGCCGTATAGATCTCTATGGGGTGGCGCTTATAGAAGGGGTTGATCTCAAAGGTGGCGTTCTGTCCGTCGTAGGAGGTGAGCACGTAGGGCCCTGAACTTACGGACGGATGGCTGTTGTAGCCTGTCTCCGGGTCCAGGATCGTCTGTCTCAGAAGGTCAGCCGTGAAAAGCCTCTCTTCTGTTTCCGGGTCCTCATTGCCGATGTATATACCATAACCACTATCGTAAACTTTGCATCCCGGTGCTATCACCCCGATGGGATAGGGCACGCACAGGAGAAGGCCCGTCTCAAAGAAATAAGGCAAAAACTCGTGGTCGAGGGTGATGGCCATCTGGTAATCGCTCAGAACGCTTACGCCTGTGAGGGAAGGATAGCGTCCGGTGATGTAGTCATCATATCCCAGGATGTGTTCAGCTCTGTAAATCTTCCCGCCGATCTGCTCAATCTCGGGAGCCATCATCAGCAGCAGTGAGAACGCGTAATCCCAAGCCGTGATATGCGAACCGTCTGAATAGTAGAGGTCATCGGCGAGAGCGATAAAGTACGTCTTGTTCGCGTCGGCATCCTCCGTGACCATGACGGATTTCACAACATCTTCGTCAAATACATAAATGCCCTGTCCCTGGTCCCAGTCCACGAGGTTGTAGCCGTGGATCAGGGCACGCACATCGATGTCTGCCGTGTCATTGCCGAACATTTCTGTGAAGAAATCACCTTTCATGACGGTCGTGTGGCCGACAATCAGCTCTTCCGGCAAAACGACTTCTTCTGTCGTGGCGCCCTCCACCATCTGTGCCACCTCGCATCCTGTAAGCTGGAAGGTAAACAGGATGCAAAGCAGCAGGGCGGTTAACCGAATTCGTTTACTCATAGCAATCACCTACGTGATTGAGGATCACGCCAATGCCCAAAGGTACATCATAGTCGTCGATTGTGAACAGCGGGTCGCCCGGCACCTTGGGGTCCTCACCGTCAGGAGGTGGAGGCCTCCTCCAGATGGCGTTAGTGAATGTTGTCAGGTTCCCGTTAGTCACCTTATTAACCAGTGTGTAGGCCAGGACCTCCTGTTCACGCCAGTCATAGACAATCGGACCATTGTTGTCATTGATTGGTACGCGCTCCACAGTGGCTGACCAGTTGTTGGCCGCATTGAGCACCACATTCTGTATGGGCTGTCCGTTAGCCAGGAGAGTCACTGTGAGGGAAGCAGGACGCATATGGAGCTGGTCGTTGTTGTCGTCCCAGATTTTCTGCACACGTACGTCTCTGAGATTGGGGACATGGGTGTTGGTCAGGGTGGTGACTGTCCCTGCCTGGTTCGTATTGGTCAGGGTATAGCCGGCTGTGTTGGCCTCCTGCCAGGTATACGAGATGACATTACCATTGCTGTCCTGATAAGGCAGGTCTATGATCGTGCCCGACCAGCCGTTGGCAGCAGAGAGGATGACGGTCCGCCCCGTATTGATCCCGTTTTCAAGGAGCGTGACCTGCAGGTTAGCCGGTCTGACCCCATCTGTATTGTTGGCGTCGTTCCAGACCTTGACCACCGTAGCGCTGGTCACTTCAGGTAGGACGTCGCTCACTTTCGGTCTTGCCGATACATCAAAGAGGACATGACCCAGGTACCGGTAGGGTATTGGGATAATCGGCGACTGGACAAGGAACTCAGAGGGGCCTTCAGTCATGACGGCATAATAGATACCTTCACTCAAACCACCAAAGCTTACCATGCCGTCCTGCATCTGCGAGGATGCGATGGATTCAATCCCCTGGGTGTAAATTGCGGCACGGATCTCGTCCGTGGTCTCTTCCACATCCAGGCTTTTCTCCTCCCCGATCTCAAGATCCTTTTCAATGGTCAGGATCTGCTGGCGGACCGTCTCGCTGTACCTTTCATCAAGTATCCATCCGCCATTGCCGTCGGAGGAGCCGAGACGGAAGAGCTGCATCTTCACAGGAACATTGCTTCCGGTGATCGTGGGTGGCAGCCCAATGGTAATGGAACCGTTCTGTGCACTGGCAGATGCCAGAGCAAGAATCCCGATGAGAAGGTAAAGGCAGAGGCGCCGCCATTTCCAATTGCTGTGCATATCATCCATCTCCTTTCTTCCTGTGATATCTTCTTTTGTTTCTTCTGTGTACATGGATATGATAGATAAGCCATAGGAGGGTCAGAACAGATGTCCCGGCCGCCATGTAGGGCACGAGGCTTTCCAGATTGAGGACCGTGCCGTCTTCCTCCATCTCTTCAACACTTGGAATCGGGGGCATGGTGGGTACCGGTGTGATAACCGGCGTCTTTTTCGGTCTCTTTGTCGCCGTCGCATGCGGTCTGGGCGTCCGGGTAGCTCTGCTCCCCGGGGGTTCAGAAACTATAACAGCATCTGACGTGGCCTGCACTGACTCCTCGTTCGGCACGGTTTCCGGAACACGTATCGGTTCCGGAGCAGGTGTCCGTTCAGGAACGGGTGTGGTCCGGACAGGCAGGACAACCTGAAGTGTCAGAGAACTTTCTATATTCTCTTCTTCTGAGTCCTCGCCATAGCAGCACACCGGGGAGAGGACAAACAGGAAAGCCAGGAAAAGGGACATGCCGGTCATAGCCCTGCTCATAGGCACCCTCTCCTTTCTTTCACTTGGCTTAATCGCGTCTCCTTCCGCCTGTGAACATCAGCACCCAGAAAACCAGAATGAGCAGAACCGGCAGGGCCAGGAAGGGCGCCACGTAAATCGGTTCCATCCGGATAGCATCCGCCGTGATACGGATATCCAGTCTGGGTTTCTCATTTTCTACCCTCCGTCCGCGTACCAGAAGCCGGTGCGTATTGATGCCGTAGGGTGTACAGGTCACCAGCGTGCACAGGTCCATATCCGGGACAAGGGCGATCTTGCTGGAATCATTGGGCTCCACAATGTTGATCTCATCTACCTCATAAGTGAGGGTCTGGTCGAGGATGGTCAGGTAGAACACATCGCCGATCTGGATCTGGTCAAGGTCGCTGAACAATCGTGCGGAGGGCAGGCCCCTGTGTCCGCTCAGCACAGAGTGAGAAGCGAAGGGAATGTCGTCAAAATCTTCCTCATTTTCATGCGGACTGCCCACAGGCAGGGATGAGGTTTCAATGTGGCCGATGGACGTCTGGAGCACGCTCTCAGATGTGCCATGATAAATAGGAAGGTTCACATTAATCACAGGGATGGAGATGAACCCCATATTGCCCGTCCCATCCACGTTCAGCTGTCTGTTATAGTCTTCAATCTCTTCTTCATCCAGTGCCCATTGATTCGGCTTTTCTGCATAAAGTTCATTATAAAACATGGCATCGTCGAGGATCGCCGCATATTTTTCCGCATCCAGATTGGCAACTGTCTCGGCGTAGCTGATAATAGCCCTGGACTGATGCAGTGAGTTCCAGTATTCACTGAAGGCCGGGTAGCCCATGACAGCCAAGCCGACGAGCAGCAGGGTGAAGAGCAGAAGGTCGATCACCCAGCTTCTCTTTTTTTTCGTTTTGCTTTGCTTTTTGTTTTTCATAACGCTTGTCCGGCTGCCATCCGGAAACGGTACCGTTCCGTCGTTGTCCAGCCTCCGTTCTCCCCCCTTCCAGGTCAGAAACATGTTCCTCAGGACCATGCTCTGTCCTGATCTCTCAGGGGACCCGTCCTGACCGGTTCTGCCTGAAAGAGGTGATCCCGGTTACATCGTCTCCCAGGTTCCTTGTCAGGCCTTCCCGGCCAGGTACCGGAGAAAGGGGACCGCGTCCTTTTCCTGTGTTCATCTCCGGAGTCTATCAGCCTTCCGGCTCTTTCTCCATGGCGTAGACAACCAGGCGCCAGTTCCATGTCATGCTCTCTGCAGACACTTCAAAGCTGTAAACGTCTTCGTTCGCGTCTTCAATGGGCTCAAACCCGCTGCCTTTATCGCATTCCCACTGGTAGGTCAGTGTATCGCTGTCCAGACCCTCTGTCGTACCGACAAGTGAAATCGTGTCACCGGGGCGCAGTACATTTGGGGAACCGGACATGACGGATACGCGCACATTGGCAAGAACCGCGGCTTCGTCAAGGACATAATCCTCTGATTCCTCCCCGGGCACTGTTCCATCTGCTGCATCAGCTTCCACAGTCTGCCCATAGGGGTCTGCTGCAGGTTCCCCGGAGTCAGCTTCAACTTCTTCGAACAGCGCGATGTCTGCTTCATCAACGGCCTCAGGATCATCCAGGACAGCGTCATCCTCTGTTTCAAGGGAAGCAGCCTGAACCTCTTCGGTTCCTTCTTCATCTTCTGCAGGAAGGACAGCTGCTCCATCGGCAACTTCTTCCTCAAAAGCCTCTGTTTCCTCAGCCACATACGCATCTTCCGGAGCTTCTTCAGCATAAGCTTCTTCTGTCTCCTCAGCTGTGAAGGCATTCTCCATCGCCCCGGCGTCTTCCGCCTGCTCAGGTTCTTCCGCAGTCTCTGCGGCCTCTGCGGCTTCGGATTCATCAGTTGTCTCCACAGTTTCCGGTTCTGCCGTCACTCCGGCTGTCTCCGTGGCTTCGGGTTCTGCTGCTGTCTCATCAGTCTGAGCAGCTTCTGTTTCTTCCGTTGTCTCGACGGTCTGTACAACTGCCGTTTCTTCCGCTGTCTCTGTGATTTCCACAGCTTCGGGCTCTGCAGCTGCCTCAGCGGTCTCCACATTTCCGAGAGCTTCCGGTATTGTTTCTTCCGGTACTTCTGCGGCTTCCTGCTCCTGCGTTTCCGCAGCAGGTGCCGAAGGGATGAAGAACACTATCTCCATCGAGGCCATATCTTCCGTCTCCTGAGGCAGCTCAGGCACCGGCTCTTCGGCCTCTTCCTTAACAGTTTCCGTTTCAGTCTTCGTCTTCTGTACGTTCTGTTCACTGGTCACAGGCTGCACAGCGGTCTGCGTGTTTTCTGCTGTGTTATCAGCAGTTTCTGTCTGGACCGCAGCATTCTCGGCTGTTTCCATCTGAACTTCTGCCGCTGCGGCGGTTTCAGCAGGCAAAGCAGCTTCCACACTGGCGCTGTCCTCAGGTACTTCTGCAGCCTCAGCAGGCTCAGCTGTTTCTTCTGCGGCTTCCTCTTCCTGAGCAGGTACAGTATCCTTCGTCAGTGTGACCTGTTTTACTTTATCAGGATCAAACGGGTAAGCAGCGGGTTCCGCACCTTCTGCCGTAATCACTAGCTGATAAGCTGTGGTTTTCATCTCCGGTCCGAAGGGCACCACATATTCCATGCCTTCAGCTTTCTTTTCCCATTTGCGCATTTCCTGCGGAACAGTCTGGTCCATCTCCTGCCAGGTCACTGTATAGGCACCGGTGAGGTTCTCCACCTGGGCACGGAACGTTACGTCGTCGCCTTCCACGGGATTGGAATAAGCATACTTGACTACAGTAACTTTTGCCTCAACGGCTGTCTCCCCGGGCTCAGCTGTTACTTCCTCCACGGCAGGAACAGTCTGGGCAGGTTCCTCAGTCTCTGTTTCCTCATACAGGGGTTCTTCCGCTACCGTCTCTTCCGGTTCGCTTTCTGTAAGCGTTTCTGTTTCCTGTACAGCAGCGGGCTCAACAACTGGCTCAGCCACTTCTTCAGCGGGCTCAGCAGCTGTTTCTTCCGACATCGGATCAGGTTCAACAGCCATACTGACCGGCGGTTCTTCTGCGGCTTCCACAACAGGTGAGTCGTGCTCTACCTGTACAGGTTCCTCAACCGCCTCTTCCACCAAAATGATTTCCGGTCCGGTCTGTTCTATTGTTTCCGGGCTTTCTGAGACGGATCCGCTCAGAGTGCCCATTACCAAGAGAAATGTCAGAGTAAATGAAAGGATTCTTTTCTTCATTACTTATGTGCACATGATCTTCGGGATATGTGCGTTCCTCCTTTCCTGCAGCAATCCATTGCAGCATCCGGGTCTGCTTAAACAGTCCGGATACTGCTGAAATCAAGAAAACATGGGGCTCCGGGGCGCCAGTTTCCATCTTCCTTTCCGGCGCGTTCCGGTCTGTCTGTCCGATTGGTTCTTACAAAACTGTCTCTTTCGCTCAGAATTTCCTTTGAGCATCCCTATCATACACGATAGTTGTTACATGACCGATAACATGAAAAATTACAAATACATTTTTCATGTAACCTTGACAAAGACAGAACGTTTTTCAGTGTATCTTTTTTCCTCGCACCGGTTCTTTTCCCCGCTCCACCTTTCATCCTGTCCGTATGGATCGTTCAGGCCGCGGGAAGAACCAGCATAAAAATGTTTTTTCCCAGATATGTCAATCCAAATAGGTTCACATATCTAGTTTAGAAATTTTAACATATTTATATACCATGTCAAGTTTCATCTGATCCTTTTTTGACTATTTTCACGGTGTCTGTATACCATTTCGAAAATAATCCATCTTGTTTTATGTAACAATTTTTGGCTGTTTGACATGTTTTTATGCATCTTCCCGTCCTCTGCCAATTTTTTTCATTCCGAAAGCATTTTTTCAAGTCTTTCAGACCAGACATGAACCCGGTTCCGTGTGGATCAATTCCAGTTTTTTTGGCTGTGCCAGGAAATCACATGAACCCCGGCGTTCCACATCGATCCGTGCCTTTGGCCCATTGCGGAGCATGGCATGTCCTTCCGCAGAACACGGCATATCCTTGTTCCAGAAAAGAGAGTCCTCTGCTGCCCATAAGGCCCCACCGCCCTTCCTTCTGTCCTGGTCCATTGCTTCCCTGCACGGCAATATACCTTATATATAAGACAAGTAACGTACCGCAGATAACCGCTTACATGGGAAAAGATCATGTGCCTTTTTCCGGACCTGATATGCACAGGAGATAGACGGCTGCATTCTGAACCTCACGCCGTCTTTTCAGGGGAGCGTCTTTCCCCTGTTTCCTGCAGCCGGGTTACAGCAGATTATTCCAGGATTTCGGCATCTTTTTCAGACTTTTGTCTGCTTCCGGGACTTTCCGCAAACATGACTCATCAGTGTCCTTTCCTTCCGTCTCAACGGAAGGAAAATCTTTATGGAAAATTCAGCAGCCGCCCAGTTTCCTGCAGGATCGCTCTTTTTCTGGAATACTCCATTCTGCTTTGCCCGCCATTTCCTTCAGGTTTCTGAAAAGCACATCTGCTCTGCGAATTCAAAAGGGCGGGCACGCACATGGTTCCCGGGAACTTTCCGTACTGAATGGTCTGTTCTGTACCTTCCGGGTTCTTTCCATATATTGATACGTCCGTGAGACAGGTCCTGGCAGGCCGGATCCGAGAAAAAATGTCTTTTCCGGACTGTAATGCGCCATTTTGTTTGTCGGAAAAATCCTGCCCATGTCTCTGTCTCTGTTCAGGCGAACATTCCATGCCGGACAGGTGAACAGGGAACGGTACCTTTTCCATGTCTCTCCGGAAATCATTTGTTTCAGGTCATTTTCTTCTCAAAGCCATCAAAAAAACAGGCCGTCAGGCCTGTAAACTTCAGCAGTTTCCCGGATAGACATACTTCAGATTTTCCCGTGCTGTCTGCACAAGGCGGTACACAAGAGCCACGTCCGTCGGCGGACGATCCATCATATGGTACCTCGGGAAAAACCGGGTGACATGCAGCGGACCGCCTTCCCCGCTTCTCCCGCCGCAGACATCCTTCAGTCCTGCAACCCATCCGGAAAGCTCACGCATCTCCTGCTCCGTATCATTTACCCCGGGGACAATGAGGGTCGTGAGCTCAACATGGCAGCGTTTCACCGCTTCGCGGATGAAATCCATCACCATCTGCCTGTTCCCCTGCAGAAGATCATAGCAGGTGTCCGTGAACCCTTTCAGGTCCAGGTTCATGGCATCCATATACGGGGAGATGGCATCAAGGACAGGCAAAGCGGCTGTGCCATTGCTCACAAGGACATTTTTCATTCCCTTCTCACGGACCCGCTTTGCCGTATCGCGGACATACTCATAGTCCACCAGCGGTTCATTGTAAGTATAGGCTACGCCTATATTCCCTCTGCCGCGCAGGGAATACGCCAGCTCTGCCAGCTCCCCCGGGGCCACGTGCTCCGTCCTGACCATTCTCTCCTGCGTGAACTGGGCAATCTCATGGTTCTGGCAGAACGGGCAGCGCAGATTGCATCCCAGGCTCCCCACTGAAAGGATCATGCTTCCCGGTAAAAAATGGCGCAGAGGCTTCTTCTCAATCGGGTCAAGGGCAAGTGAGGAAACCTCCCCGTAAAACACAGGTCCGATCTTTCCCTCCCTGCAGGCCCTCGCCCGGCATGCCCCTGTCTCTCCCTCTCTGAGTTCACAGTGTCTGAAACATACCTCACATCTCACAGGTCATCCCCGCCTTACTCATGCCGGATCACTTCAAAGCGCTCAAGGGTGACCGGCTCATCCTTCCCGATCCCGGCTTTTCTTCTGGCTATAGCCACCTGCTGGGACACCGTATCCACCCCATCAAGGTCCGGAAGCAGAAGGCCCCGGCGTCTCCCGTTTGTGACAATCACGCCGTAGCGCCTGACATCGAGGTCCTTCTCACTGACAATTCTTTCCGGCTGCGAAAGCACATCCACATGGATG
This sequence comes from uncultured Clostridia bacterium, assembly GCA_946538615.1. GTDB lineage: Bacteria > Bacillota > Clostridia > Christensenellales > Aristaeellaceae > UBA2943. The sequence goes on along the minus strand of CAMNGW010000051.1, from coordinate 4,726 downwards.
GTGAGATAAGCTTCCTCATCCGGCCTCACCGGCTCAAAACGCGGGTCCTGTGAAACTGCGCTGACCGCATTGCGTACGATCTCCCCGGCTATGTTCTTCTCCGTGGGCAGGATCGTCCCTATGCAGCCCCGCAGCCTTCCGTGCTCATGGACGGAGACGAATACGCCTGCCCGTCCCTGCATCTCCACCGGCACGTTTTCCGGCACACGGATCCTCTTCTCACCCCGCAGGTATCTCCCTATTGTCTCCCGGGCAAGACGCACAAAGGGATCTTCATGTCCCTGACGCTCCCGGATCTCCTCCGCCTCCTTGTCCAGGTACTGCCTGAGGAAGTGCCGGCTCTCATCCTTTTCCTTGGGATGGAACGTACAAATTCCGTAGCCCACCCCTGTGACATCCTCATGAGAAAGCGCTTTTGCCTCAACAGCCATACCGTCCAGCAGGCCTGCCATGATGACAAACGAGCGGTGCCCGCATTCTGCTGCTTTCTCGCACAGGTTCTCATCAAAAGTCAGGAGTTCCCCGAACGCGCCGCGGCCCAGCACATCCATTACCTTCCCGTCATATGCAGGTCCTTCCTCTGCGTACCCATAGGGTCCATAGGGCTGGAGCTTATGGGACAGGTCCCCGCTTGCGATATATACGATGCGCCTTCCTGTCTTCTCCACAGCCTCGCGGATCATTTCTCCCAGCCTGTAATGGTCCGGAAGGGAAAGCCCCGAGAGCCCGATGCGGACCAGTCTGAAGGACAGGTCATGCCTGCGGATAAAGTAAAGGGGAACCATGGTGCCGTGGTCCAGTTCAGGGTGCTTTTCACCAAGAGTCCCCGCAGGGAACCCGCTTGTCCTGGCCAGGTCACAGACCGCACCGGCCAGCTCCTGGTCATAGGTTTCGTCGAACCTGACTTTACCTGCACCGAATGCAGAAAAATCCCCTCTCGCCCCTTTTCCGGGTGAAATATGGAAATAGTCCGAATACATCACGCTGTGCGGGCTTGAGATCACTATGGTCTCCGGACAGAGCGCTGCTATCTCGTCCGCAACCTGTCTGTAGGCCTGTATGGTCCGGGTGATCTGTTCCTCGCTGCCCTTGCCAACCTCCGGCACAATCATGGGCGGATGGGGAACAACGTAAGCTGCAAGTACCGGCATATCTTTTCCCTCCTGTCAGCAGGTCCCTTACGGCACGAAAGCGGAGTGCCAATGGCACCATCTCTTCCGCTGCCCTGCATTGATATTATCTGCATGTTCCACAGGAACACCTGCGTGTATTGCGGTCCCAGGCTTTCCGTTCACGGAAGAGCCTCCAGCATCTGCGCCGCATTCTCTTTGGCTTTGACTGCACCAAAAGCTTTCTCTATGATCCCGTCCCCATCGATCAGATAGGTGGAGCGTGTGAGGCTCCTGGACGGTTTTCCGTCTTTCCCGGGCTTGAGCACGTCATAAGCCGTAATGACCTCCAGGTCCGGATCGGAAAGCAGCGTAAACGGAAGGCCATGAGTCTCTTCAAACCGTTTGTGGGACGCCACACTGTCCTTGCTGACGCCCAGTACAACCGCACCCTTCTCCAGGAACTGCGGGTACATGTCACGGAAACTGCACGCCTGGCTGGTACAGCCGCTGGTCATGTCCTTGGGATAGAAATACAGGATGACCTTCTGTCCCCTGTAGTCCTTGAGAGAGTGTTGTTCCCCATTCTGGTCTGTGAGTGTAAAATCTGGCGCTTTGGTTCCGACTGTCAGCATATTTTCTGTCTTCCTTCCTGAATTTTTCTGTTCTGACACCTTGCTGTTGTGTGTACCCAAACAGCAGATAACAACCTGAAACAGGTAAACTTGTTGATTCGACCGGTCTTCCATCCCTTACACAGAAACTCTCTGCGTTTTTTGTTATGTTCGTTTTATCAAACTGCTGTGAAACTTCTGTCCGGAATGTTACACAAAAAGCTGTTACAAACTTTGCAGTGATCGGTTTCTTTGGACTTTGAGATTAGGATGGTTCGTAAGAAACATGTAATTTGCAGTGTGCAGGTATTTTTTCCGGGTAGTAATTCATATCTGAATGTTATGGAAACATGCCATATCCCGGCTATACGATCGTCTGCCATGAGTGCTGTACATAAGAAAATACTTTGCACCCCCCTCGCAGGAAAGGAACAGGCCAAGTTTCTTCACAAATGACACAGCTGTTTTATCATGTACAGTCTGTGGAACGCAAGCCCGCCAAAATTTGCAGGAAATCCGTTTTTTGGCGGCTTTCCCTGCTTACCGAAATAAATCATCACCGATGATCACTGAATCCAAATTCCTGGCATAAGTGTTTTGAATGACACCGAAAGGAGCTATCATCGTCAGATGAATCGTATTCTTACTTCCTGTAACATGTTGATAATCCGACCGTTTACGACGCATTGCGTCATCAGTAGCTTTGGTGATAAGATACTCGTCCTGTGAATACTTGATTTCAATCAGATTGGTAATTCGATCAGCTCTCTGAAGAACCATATCAATTTGTGATCCATGAATACCTTTTTCCAGGTTCTCCCGGACTTTGAAGGAAGATTCTTCTGTTAATACAGAGCCGATTCCCAGTGCATTTTTGATTTCCTGAGTGTGAAGCAGGCAAACCATTTCAAACGCGAGCCCTTTCCAGGAATTGGTCGCCGGAGTATTAGCTTGATGCATCCAGAACTGTGGATCTTTTGGACGACGTTCAAGAAAGTGATAATAGAAGAGGATGAATGGGTCAATTACCTGATACAACCTTTCCTTCCGTTCACCATAGTTTGTGTATTCCCGGATAAAATCGCAGTTTTCCAAATCGCCCAGCTTTTGGGTTGCTCCACCGGCACTTGTTAATCCAGTAGCCTGAAGTATCTCATTCCGGGTCATCCCCTTTTTCTTTTGATTAAGCACCTGTATGATTCTCTCATAAATCTCCGGTTGCTTAAACAGTGAATCAAAGAGATAAGCATATTCATCCTTCAACAATGCTCCCTTTTGAAAAAAAAGGAAATCAATATACTGTACAATTGACATTCCCTTTTCCAGATGACTCCAATAATAGGGGACCCCGCCCAGGCACATGTATCCTTCCAGAATTTGCATTCGATTCAGGGAAACTCCGAGAGATTGCACATATTCCTCCACTTCAGTAAGCAGAAACGGTTCCAGATGTATGCTAAGAGACAGGCGGTTATAAAGCCCACCTTTATTGTGGATTATACGGTTGATGACCCAGGAGGTAGAGGAACTGCAGATTATTAGGATAACATCTTTTCTGGCCGAGGCGAAAGCGTTCCAGAAATGTTCCAGCGCAGGGATCAGATCGCAATGGAGGGTATCCATCCAGGAAAGTTCATCAAGAAAAAGGATCTTTTTTTTCGCCCGGTTTTGCTCAACAACGATTTCCAACAGTTCAAAAGCTTCCATCCAGTTATTTGGACATGAGTGGTTTGTGCTGAGTCCGGCTTTTTGCAGGGATTTGAAAAAGCCAGAAAGTTGCTCCTTCCTTGGAAGATTGTAATACCCTGTATGGACGAAAGAAAACTGAGCGGAAAACACTTCCTGGATCAAATAGGTTTTTCCGACGCGGCGCCGGCCATACACAGCGATAAACTGGGATTCCTTCTTGCTTACCGCCTGATTCAGCAGCTTTTGCTCTTTTTTTCTTGCTATCAGACTCATACTGTTTTTCTCCCAAGCTCTAAATCAAAATCGCCAAAATAACCAAAAAAACATCATTTTGGCGATTTTGATTATAGACGCTCGCTTTGGCCCTGTCAACAGTAAGGAGTGCAAAGTATTCACCTTGCAGGATGACTTCCATGAGTGCTGCACATAAGACAATACTTTACATCCTTGTCGGTTATGTGCTGTCTGAGGCTATGAACCCGCTATGGGAGTGACTTTCCAAGAACCAGTTTTTTTGGAACCGATTCGCTGAATGTAGGGAGAATAATGAACCCTCGCCGGGTGGCAACCGGGAGCTGCATACGGCTCCCGTGGGCAAAAGGGTGTTTTCTACGGGTGTCAAGAGTGCGATTTATCCCTCCCGCCTTCCGGGGGCCCAGACCCGTCAGCGTGAGCATAAATCGCACCCTGCGGGCTTCGCTCTTGACACCCCACCGACTACTGGGTAATTCAAAATTCTGTTGGCCCGGGGAAGGACTCGGTTTTGCTGGAATTTAATTGTTCATCTGTTTCGACTATGAGGAAAGATTGGTACCCTGCCGGGGAAGTCGTACCCACCAATACCCTCGAATACCCAAAAAAGTTCATTGCCGGTCATCGTAAGTCTTCTGAGATGATTTCATTTTCACATGGAAAAACCTCAGAGAGTTCCCGGGACTTGTGCGGTTCCCTGAAAACCTGTCTGAGGCCTCTGTGAGCAGGCCTGTGCAGCAGACTGCTCTTTTCCGCGGCGCTGCCATTCCTTCCAACCCGGGAAAAAGAATGTGCACTTTCAATCCATTGACAATCCATTATAAATGGCTATAATGGCATAAAAGCTCCCATTATTGATACGTTTTAATTGAATAAGGAGGTTACCCGTATGAAAAAATGGACATCTCTGTTTCTCGCTCTCGCTCTGGTTATGACCCTGTGCTCCGGCGCTTTGGCAGACGCCCCTTCCGGCAAAGTCATGCTGTATTCTTCCATGCAGGAAGCCCAGCTGCAGGCCATTGAGGCTGCCTTTGAAGCCAAGTATCCCACCGTGGACATGGA
>CAMNGW010000050.1 GCA_946538615.1 uncultured Clostridia bacterium | reverse complement strand
TGTCGCTTTCGTTTTCAATGGTACGGGAGGCCATGATCCCGGGCACGCCGCAGCCCACGCCGATCAGCATGGGGATAAAGGATTTGCCTGACAGACCGAATTTACGGAAAATACGGTCCAGGACAAAGGCGATACGCGCCATGTAGCCGCAGGCTTCCAGGAAGGCCAGCAGGAAGAACAGGACCAGCATCTGCGGGACAAAGCCCAGCACGGCGCCCACGCCGGCCACAATGCCGTCCAGGATCAGGCCCTTGAGCCATTCGGCTGTGCCGATGCTGTCAAGGCCCTGCTCAATGAGTACAGGTATGCCCGGGACCCACGTGCCATATGCAGCGGGGTCCGGTGCGCCCACATCCGTCTTGTACCCGTCCTCTGTGCTCAGGTATTCCCCGATGGCTGCCTGCAGTTCGGCTTTGCCGGTGCCGGGGTGCTCTTCGGTCTCCAGGGTCTCCTCATCCTGTGTGATGTATGTCACAGCGGCATCCTCCGGGACGGCCGCGAGCAGTGCGCTGAGTGATTCCTCAGGGTTCTCCTCGCTGATTTCTGTACCATATGCCTCTGCAAACGCGCTGATGATGGCGTCTGTGTCACCGTAGCGTTCCTGCGCCTGCTCGTACTGTGCTGTGCCGTTGCCGAAGAGGTGGTAGCCGTCCCCGAAAAGTCCGTCGTTTGCCCAGTCTGTCGCCGGGGTTCCTACAGCCACCATGGCGATCCAGTAAACGGCAAACATGACAAGGGCGAAAATGGGGAGGCCGAGCCAGCGGTTGGTGACGATTCTGTCAATTTTGTCCGATGTGCTCAGATTGCCCGTATCATGCTTCCTGTAGCAGGACTTGATGACGTTTGCGATATAGACGTAGCGTTCATTGGTGATAATGCTTTCCGCATCGTCATCGAGCTCTTTCTCGGCTGCAGCGATATCGGACTCGATATGCTTCATGGTTTCAGGGGCAATGCTGAGCTGCTCGAGCACCTTGTCGTCCCGCTCGAATACCTTGATGGCGTACCAGCGCTGCTGTTCCTCGGGCATGTCGTGGACGACGGCTTCCTCGATATGGGCCAGGGCGTGCTCAACGGGCCCCGAGAAGGTGTGCTGGGGCACGGTCTTCGTCCCGTGTGCGGCTTCAATGGCCAATTCAGCGGCTTCCATGACACCGGTTTCCTTCAGGGCAGAAATGGCAACGACTTTGCACCCCAGCTGCGAGGCAAGGTCCTCTGTATTCAGCTTGTCGCCATTCTTTTTCACAACATCCATCATATTGATGGCGACGACCACAGGAATGCCCAGCTCCACCAGCTGGGTCGTCAGATAGAGGTTCCGCTCGAGGTTGGTGCCGTCAATGATGTTCAGGATCGCGTCGGGGCGCTCATTGATGAGATAATTGCGGGCAACCACTTCTTCAAGGGTGTAAGGGGACAGACTGTAAATGCCGGGCAAGTCGGTAATGATGATGTCGTCATGCTTTTTCAGCTTGCCTTCTTTTTTCTCCACGGTGACCCCTGGCCAATTGCCCACAAACTGGTTGGAACCGGTGAGTGCATTGAACAGGGTTGTTTTGCCGCTGTTTGGATTGCCCGCCAGAGCAATTCGGATCTCCATTGTCCATTCATCCTCCTGACTGTTCATTTCAAAGACTGACAGGCCGTCATCAGCATGGTCCGACCTCAATGTTTTCAGCATCCGCCTTGCGCAGAGAAAGCTCGTAGCCGCGCACGGTGATCTCAATGGGGTCGCCCAGCGGCGCCACTTTGCGGACATAGATTTCCACGCCTTTGGTGATCCCCATATCCATGATTCTGCGCTTGACAGCGCCTTCACCGTGGATTTTCACGACTTTTGCCTTACTGCCCACAGGCACCTCACGTAAACTGTTCATCTTGTACCTCCTTGTCAGACCATAATCTTGCGAGCCATTTCATCACTGATTGCCACACGGGACTCCTTGACTTTCACGATCACATTTCCATTCAAAGCTGTGATGACATTGACCGTGCCCCCTACCACAAATCCCAGATTCTCCAGATGCTTTTTGACTTCCGGGCTCCCTCCGATTTTCCGGATCACAGATTCTTCCCCCGGGTTTGCATAGCTTAAAGGCAACATCCTGTTCACTCCTGTCTGATGAATATGGCTGAGCACCGGGACACTTATGTTAGTAATCTCTAACCACGGAGGGTATTTTAGTTTATCCTAACTAACTTGTCAAGCGTTTTGTTCATCTTCAGAAACTTTTTCCTGTTCACAGCCTGTCATGTCCTGTACAGCCATTGGGCGGACGGGTGAAGCACAGAAAAACGCCCTGCGTATCATCGCAGGGCGCCAGAAACAGCCATGGATCAGGAAAGGAACAGTTCACGGACGTCCCTGAGGAAGGCCGATTTGCCCTCAGGGGTGGAATACACGCCGTGTCCGCCCGGGTACATCCTGTGCAGATAATGGCCGCGCGGAAAACCGGCATGGGACACGACATAGCTGGTGTTCCCGGCATAGGTGCAAAGGTCAAACAGCCCGCTGGCAAACAGGGCCTTTGTCCCGTTGGACCTCATGGCATCGCGGAGACACCCGATATGCGTGCGCATCAGGGGCCCGTCAAGTTTCTCTGTCTCAAAGGAGAAGGCTGCATGGACATTGAGGTTGCCGGTGTAATACAGCCTTGGGGTGTCAAGGCCCAGTCTGGGGAGGAGGAGGCCGTTGATGACCTTCAGGGGCATGTTGCCGTTCCCTATGGGGTTATAGGGCTCATCGAGGGGGATTTTCCTGCGGCTGTCATACAGGTCAAGCTGGTAGCCGCTGACGCAGCGCTTCATAAAATCCTCGGGCGAGGGGAGGTGCAGGTTATGGCTGAGCCAGTAGGCGGCAGGCAGACCCGTAAAGGTCTGCAGTTTCCCGGCCAGTTCTTCGGCCCTCTCCCCGGGAAGGTCATCACCGGCAAAATAGGCGCCGGAGAGTTCCCTGGCAGCAAGGTCCCATGCGGAGAGCACAAAGCGGTCCATCTCCGGACTTGCCATATCACCGCCATGGGTATGGTACCAGTTTGTGGCAGCCATGGCAGGGAGAAGGGCGAGGGTCTCGTCGCAGTCCGTTTTTTCCATTGATGTGGCAAGGCCGATGAGCACAACGGACTTTACAGGGATCCCCGGCACCATGCGGCTCTCGGAGACAGGGGAACGGCCGAGCTCGGCGAGCACGCGGCAGGCGCGGACCGTGCCATAGCTTTCGGCGATGATATGGACCGGGGCGTCCCACCGTCCGCGTCTTCGGAGCCATTCAATCATGGCGAAGGCGGTCGAGCGGGCATCGCCGTCGATACAGTAGTATTTTCCGGCTTTTTCCGGTTTGAGCAGCCTTGAGAGGCCTACACCCACCGGATCGAGGAAGACGAGGTCGCATATGTCCAGAAGGCACTGCGGGTTCTCTTCAAGGCGGAAGGCCATTTCCTCCCCGTCCCGCCCGATCCCATAAGGGCCGAGGCACTCAAGGTGCAGCTGGGAAGTGGCAGAGCCGGGACCGCCGTTCCAGACAAAGGCGACGGGCCGGGGGCCTGAGGTGTCTGTGCGCTCATAGGAGATGGTACAGACAGAAGCCTCTGGCGTCCCGTCTGTGTCATAGAAAACCATATCCTCGATGACTGAACGGAAAGGGATCCGCGTGCCGCCCAGGTCAAGGACATGGTCCCTTGAAACGTTCTGTGCTTCAAAGACTTCGGTGGAAAAGGGTTCTGGCATCAGATCACCTCCATGAGGAATTGCCGGATGTCCCGGGCAAGGGCATGGCGGGAGGCCTCATCGGCATAGACAGCGTGCCCTGATTCATATTCCCGGAGCGTCACGGCTTCGGGCGGCACCCGGGTATGGGAAACGGCGAAGTGGGTGTTCATGACTGTGGCCACCGTGTCATAGATGCCTGTGGCAAAGAAGAACCGGAGGGACGGTCTGGCCTCATAGGCTTTTGCGGCAGCCTCAGATACGGTCATTTTCATAGGGTACCAGTTCCCGCCAAGACCTTCCATATCGTACTCCGCATTGAAGGGCCACAGGAAAGTATCATCACTGTTCAGGCTGTTGTCCCTGAGGGCACGGCTGAGCGTGAGTCCAAGGTCCCCGAGATAGTGTTCCCTGGCGCCGGCGGCAATATAGGGTTCGAACCGCGCGAGGGTCGGGTCCTCATCTTCTGTACAGGGAAGGGTGAAGCGGGTATCAAAACTCCCGATTTTCAGTCCCTGGTCCTTGAGCCGGAGGCTGCGGAAATCTGAACGGCTGATCCGCAGCCCGTGGGTCTCATAGTAGGAGGGGCTCAGACCGGTCACGGAGGCGAGATAGCTGGCGATGTCCCGGGCCTCCTCTGCCGGAAGGGCGTTTCCCCTGGCGAGGGCGGGAATATAGGTCCGGTAGAGGAACTGCCACTGCGTCTGAAGGAAATCCGCAAGGGAAATCTGTCTGTGGAGGTCCTCATCATAATAATAGTGGGTAGCGCACACGGGGATCAGATCTTTGATGGACCGCGGCACGGTCTCGTCCCCGGTGATGCCTGGACCGACATGGAGGACACCGCGCAAATCCGTATCGCGCAGCCGGTAAGCCAGAAGGGAGGCGCGGGTGGAGCCGAAGCTCTCGCCGAGAAGGAACACAGGACGGTTCTCACCGTGCGCCCTGAGCCAGGCGCGGATGAACTGCTCAGCGGCATCCGCATCGGCGTGGTCGCCAAAGACAAGCGGAGCAGCTGCCTCATCAAAGAGCCGGGAGTACCCGGCACCCGGCGGGTTATAGAAAACGAGGTCGCACAAATCAAGGAGACAGTCCGGATTGTCCCTGAGGGCATAGGGGCCCTGGGCCCTGGGCATGCCCGCGGCATCCGGTGCGCAGATGCGGGGAGAGAGGAAACCGAGCTGGAGCCACGTGGAATTTGAGCCCGGCCCGCCGTTGAAGATGAACATGACGGGCCGGTCCGCGGGACCGGTGAGGTAGCTGAAAGCAAAGACGGTCCCTATGGTCCTGCCCTGGGGGTCACAGAGGGGGACGTCCTCGCAGCAGAAGGTGTAGGGCGTGACCAGACCGCCTGATTGCAGTGCGGCCCTGCCGGTTTTGCGGTACGGGTAATCTGAAGGAATTTCGGTAAAACAGACTGGCATATGCCCTCCTTTATGGTACAGCGGGGATGACAAAGCGCTGCGTGCCGGAGCGCTCCCCTGAGACAGTGAGAACGAGCTCATCCCCCGAAGCGGCCTCAAGTTCCATCATGACCTGACGGGCCGAAAAGCCGTCGAGGGCAGGGATCTCCGTCTGAGCCGTGCCGAGGCTTGAAGAGAGTGTGAGCTTCAGGGTCGCCCCATAGCCATTGAGGACGGCCTGCCGGGAGGCCGAGGTGGGCAGGAAGCCGGTATTGGAGAGCCTGAACGTGGCGCAGACGTGTCCTTTGTCCGTGCGGGACATGTGCATAGGACTAGCTGTGACCTGCGGCAGCAGGGAAAGGCTGGCAAGGCAGGTCTGATATGCTTTTTCCAGGACGCCCGGAAGGAAAGGGATGGGCGGGTTCCATTTGACAAACTTATCTTTCCAGCCGCCGATCTCCACCATGCCCAGCTGGGGGTGCAGGAAAGGCGTCCAGTCGGCAAAGCCTGCGCCGCCATTTTTTTCCGCGTCCCATCTGAGCTGGGTCTCATGCTCACGGACAAACTGTTCACGGCAGGATGTGAAGAACATGCTCCACTGCCCCGGTCTGTCGGGGTCCGCCTGACGGTGGAAGTCCCACAGTTCAGTGACATAGGCCGGAACGCCCCTGGAAAAATAGAGGTAAGTAGTATAGGAACCATGTGCGATATCTGTGGCACCGGGCGGGAAGATCCCTATGGTCTGGTAGCCTGTGAGGTCATGGAACATGCTGCCCATCTGCGCAAAGCGTTCGGCGTCCTCCGGATCGGCCTTTTCCCCGGGACAGAAGTCGAGGGGGGAGATATGGAGCCCGCCGTAGGTGTGGTAATTCATCTCAAAGCAGATATTGGGATGGGCCTGCACGAAGCGGTAAAGGGAGCGGACCTCCATGTCGTGCAGAGGGTGAGGCCCGGACGTGTTCTGGCCTGCTTCGTCAGGGACCGAGGGTAACCAGTCAAAGGGGAACTGCCGGTTCGGGTCAAGCCCTTCGCGGGGCGGGGCCGTACGGAGATCCACCCGGTCATCGCCCTGCACAAGCCCTTCGCTGACCACCCGGTAGTAAGTGCCGCCAATGTCATTTGGCTTTCTGGGCTCCATGACGCGTGGGTCGAAATCGGATATTTTATATCTTCCGGCCGGATCAGGCACGCGCATCTCCAGGATTTCCCCGTCGCCGTTGATGTCCTGGGGGACCACGCCATCCTGCTGGGGATAGAAGGGCTCCACCGAGCCGCGGACACGCCCCGGGGTGGTGAGGAAACGCTGGGCACCGTCGGGGTTGATCATGGGGATGGCATAGACGGTGTGCGTTTCCAGAAGGCCTGTGATCACGGGATCCTTGCCGCACCCTTCAAGGAGTTTCTCCAGACTGTAGAGCACGGCCATGGTACTGGCCACTTCAGAGGCATGGATGCACCCGTCGATGGAAAGGGCCGGCTTTTCCGCGGCATTTCCGCCTTTAGTCAGGGTCAGCAGAAGGATGTCCCGTCCCTCATAGGTGCTTCCGATGGCTTCGACCCTGACAAGGTCAGGGTAATGGGCCCGGAAGCCTTCAAGACAGCGGACGACTTCGTCATAGAGGTAATAGTGATCCATGTTCATGTCGTGCATTCTCCCCTTTCTCATAGATAGCGGTCCATCCAGTCAAGGGTGGCTGTCTGGATGCGGATGTAATCGGAAAGATGGTCCCGTCCATAGCGGTGGCAGACTTTTTCCAGCAGCAGGAGTTTCACGGGGAGCGAGGGATGGGCGGCCCTGAGAAGGTGATAAAGCTGGATGCTGTTCTCGGGCGGGCACTGCTGATCGTCCAGACCATGGATGAGGAGCATGGGAATGGTGATGTTTTCAAAGGCTGAAACCGGAGAGGCACGGAAGGTGTCCAGGAGAAAGTCCCGGAGATCAAAATGGGAGGAGAACACATTCTGCCCGCTCTGGGAGGACCTGAAGTGGATCGTCAGCCAGTTGGCCACAGGCTTCATGGAGACCGCTGCGGCAAAGCGGCTGGAGTGTCCTGCCAGATATGCACTTATGTACCCGCCGTAGCTTCCGCCGAGGATGCCCGTGCGGTCCCTGTCCAGGGACGGGAAGGCCCGGAAGGCTTCATCCATAAGGGCAAGGATATCGGAGGGGGCAGCAGAGGAGAAGGCAGCTTCAGGGTCCTGGTAGGCTGCGCCATAGCCGGTGGATCCCCTGGGATTGGGGAGCAGTACAGCATAGCCACGGGTCACGGCTGCCTGTTTTTCCAGGTCCAGCCCTTTGGCATAATAGCCCTCGGGGCCGCCGTGGACCCAGACCAGAAGGGGAAGGCTCCTGATGGACTCCGAGCCACGGGGGAGCAGGAGATAGCCGTGCAAACTGGCCCTGCCATCCTGGGAAGGGGCCGTGAGGGGAAGGTAGGGGACAGACTCATTCTCAAGGAAAGCATTGTGGTGGGCCAGAGGGACCGCGCGGCCGTGTTTCAGGAAGCAGACCTCAGGGGCCGAGACAGCGCTTCCCGCCAGCACATAGACATTGTCCTCAGAACAGGCCACCTCAAAGATGCTCATGTCACCTGCGTAGTATGGCTCAGAGGTGAGCAAGGAAGGACGGAGGGCAAAAAGCTGCATCTCACCCTGCTGTACGCCGGCATACAGACACGTATCGCCAAGGCCCGCGCACAGGGAGGGCGCTTCGGGGGAAAGGTCACAGTACGCGCTGCTGCGGCCCAGGAGATCGGGCAGTCCTCTGAAAAGCACGGGACCGTTGCCTGAAGGGTCAAAAAAGGCTGCCGTCCCGTTGCCTGCAGCGTCCACAAGCGGCAGGACCAGTCCACCGGCAGCCGGGCATGCAGGCAGGTTGCCGGCACCTTCCTTGACGAGCTGCTGCTCACTGCCGTCCTTCAGACAGTACCAGTGCCCTTTTTTCCGGTAAACCAGACAGTCATCAAGCGCGAGGAGGTCCTGCCAGTCGTCCCTGCCTTCTGCAAGGACCTGCACGGTCCCGGACGTGAAATGGACGAGCCGTCTGCGGAAGTACCGGGTGAACCCGTGATCCCCGTCATTGCGGTAGCCCAGCTCGGAGATGTCCTGCACAGGCTTTTCCTGCCGGAGCTTGATGTACACGCCGCAGGACCCGGCCGTGTACCCGTACACTTCCCAGTCCTCGGGGGCAAAGACGATCCGGGCATCACCGGACCATAAGGCAAGGCGGCCGTCGGAGACAAAGTAAAGGCCTTCCGGGGAAAAGCAGGGCAGATGCTCCTGTCTGCCCCCGCAGCCCACACTGAGGCACTGGCCGCGGTCGATGAGCTCAATCCTTGTCCCGTATGCTTCATCCTGCCAGCCGTATACCGTATAGGCGATGCGGTTGTCTGGTGAGACCGTCAGGGTGGAAAGGCGCACAAGGGACCTGTAGAAAGCGGGAATCACCATGGGAGTGCCTCCTGTCCTTTCAGATTTTCTTCAAGAAAGGCACAGACGGGCCCGTGCAGGCTGTCAAGGGCTTCCTGTGAGAACACATGGCTCTCCCCGGGCAGGAAACGCAGCCGGGAAGGCACAGCCGGGTGCAGGGCTTTCATGAGGACAAACAGCTCATCCGCCTGGGAGGGGGCTACAAAGGTATCTTTTTCCCCGTGCAGCACATAGACCGGAGCGGTGACATCAGGCAGCTCACGGCACACGGCGTTGCCCGCCAGGCGCATGAGCTGCCCGTGGAGGTCCTCTCCGGGCGTGTAAGGGCTTGCCTGGCAAAGGGCAAGGGCGGAGAGGGGGTCAACCATGGCGGAGGAGATGACGGCTGCCCGGAAGCAGGGGAAGGAGGCGAGGAGGTGCAGGGCAAGGGTGCCGTAGCGCCCGTGGCCCGTGACAGCACAGGGCATGCGGCCAAGGGTGACCAGAAAAGCGGAAACTTTTTCCCGGGCTTTGGCAAGGGTGTCCGCAGAGGGGTTCTCATCGGGCGGGACACCATCAAAAGGGTCCAGCGCCGCGCAGGCAAAGTCCCCGGAGAGCCGGAACATGTCCTGCTCCCCGTCAGGTCCCAGAAGGAGGACGAGAGGATCCGTCACAGGCGCTTCGCCTCCCATTCCGGAAGGTTTTCCAGGGCCCTGTGGCAGGCCACCATGTGGCCTTCCCCGATTTCACGCAGCAGGGGCGCTTCCCTGAGGCAGATGTCGCAGGCATAGGGGCAGCGGGACTGGAAAGGGCACCCTGAGGGCAGGTTGACAGGACTGGGCACGTCCCCTGTGAGGACCATGCGGGTGCGATGTCTTTCCACCGCCGGGTCGGCGATGGGGATGGCGGAGAGGAGGGCGCGGGTATAGGGATGGCGGTTCTTAAGATAAATATCTTCACTCTTCGCGATCTCCACGATGGAGCCGAGGTACATGACGGCAATGCGGTCCGAGATCTGACGGACCATGGACAGGTCATGGGTGATGAAAAGATAGGCCATGTGGCTCTCTCTCTGAAGGCGCTTGAGCAGATTGACGACCTGGGCCTGGATGGACACGTCCAGGGCGGAGATGGGCTCGTCACAGACGATGAGCTGGGGCTTAAGGGACAGGGAGCGCGCAATGCCTGCCCTCTGGCGCTGGCCGCCGGAGAACTCATGGGGGTAGCGGTCCGAATGGCTCTCATTGAGGCCGACTTGATGCAGGAGGGAGAGGATGCTGTCCTCGCGGACCTTTTGGCTGTCTGCCAGACGGTGGATGTCCATGCCTTCGGCCACGGCGTCCCCGATGACGCTCAGGGGGTCGAGGGAGGCGTACGGGTCCTGGAAAATCATCTGGACCTGCCGGGTATAGGCTTTGCGCTGCTTTCTGTCAAAACTCCAGATGTCCTGCCCGCGGAAGAGCACCTGTCCCTCATGGGGACGGTAGAGGCGGAGAATGGTTTTGCCCAGCGTCGATTTCCCGCAGCCGCTCTCGCCGACAAGGCCGACCGTCTCACCTTCATGGATCACCAGGTCCACCCCGTTGACGGCCTTGAGGGTGCCCCGCCTGACTTTGAAGTAGGTTTTGACTTGCTTCAGCTCCAGCAGCGGAATGTTTTTGGCTTCAGACATGGGTCTTCCCCTCCCACTCGGTTTTTCCTATACGTTGGATGCATTCGGGGTGGCACAGCCAGCAGGCGGCATAGTGCCCGTCCTCCTCAAGGGGCTGGTCCCCCGGCTGCATGCGCTTGCAGATCTGCATGGCAAAGCGGCAGCGCGGGGCAAAGGCACAGCCCTCCGGAGGGCGGATCAGGTCCGGGGGCATGCCGGGGATGGAAGGCAGATCCTCCTGTGTCCTTGCGTCCAGACGGGGCACGCTTTCCAGGAGGCCCCAGGTATAGGGATGGCGGGGGCGGTGGAATATGGTATCGGCGTCCCCGTGCTCCACGATTTTCCCGGCGTACATCACATAGACCCGGTCGACCATCTTGGCCACCACGCCCATGTCATGGGTGATGAGGACAATGGAGGTATCCAGCTGGTCCTTGAGATGGTTCATCAGGTCAACGATCTGGGCCTGGATGGTGACATCCAGGGCTGTCGTCGGCTCATCGGCAAACAGGACGGAGGGCTCGCAGATCAGCGCCATGGCGATCATGATGCGCTGGCGCATGCCACCGGACAGCTGGTGCGGGTAGCGCCTGAGGTTCTCTTCGGGATTGGGCAGCGAGATGATCCGGAGGATATCGAGGGCTTTCCTGCGGGCCTCTGCCCGGCTCGCTCTGTGGTGCTGAAGATAGACTTCCATGATCTGACCGCCGACGGTCATGGTCGGGTTGAGGAACGTAAACGGGTCCTGGAAAATCATGGACATGCGGTTGCCCAGGATCCGGCGCCGTTCCTGGGGGGACAGGGTGAGGATGTCCCTGCCTTCAAAGAAAACCTGACCGGATTTGACAGAGCCTGAGGAAACAGGATTGAGACCGATGGCTGTTTTGATGGTGACGCTTTTGCCGCACCCGCTTTCGCCGACGATCCCGATGGTTTCCCTGCGGTTGAGGTGCCAGGAGACGCCGCGGACAGCCTGTACGGAGCCCTGGAACATATCGAAAGTGACGTACAGATCGCGCACGTCAAGAATTCTGTTATCCATATGATGCCCTCCGTGACTCATGTGCGCAGGCGAGGGTCGAGTGCGTCCCGCAGTCCATCGCCGATAAGGTTGAAGCAAAGCATGGTGATGCCAACCATAAGACAGGGAATGATAAACTGATAAGGGTAATAGCGGAAGTTTTCGCCTGCCGATTTGATGAGCTGTCCCCAGGAGGGCGTTGGCGGAGTCACGCCAAGACCGATATAGCTCAGGAACGCCTCATAGAAGATCACCGAAGGGATGGACATGGTGATCCCCACCACGCGGATGCCCAGGGTATTGGGGATCAGACGCTTGAGGATGATCCATCCCGGGCTCCCGCCGAGCGTTCTGGAGGCTGTGACAAAATCTCGGCCTTTGAGCTGGAGGATCAGTCCGCGGGTGGAGCGGGCCGAACCCATCCAGCCGGTGATGGAGATGGCGATCACCAGTGTCATGATGTTCCCTGAGCCGAACACCAGCATCAGCAGGATCATATAGATCAGACTGGGGATGCCCATAAGGATATCGATGAGGCGCATGATGACGGTGTCCACCTTGCCGCCAAAATAGCCTGAGATGCCGCCGATGGCCATGCCGATGGCCTCGGGGATCAGGGTGCCCAGCAGGGCGATGAGCAGGGAGACGCGCCCGCCTTCCCAGACCCGCGTCCAGATATCGCGGCCCATGGTATCCGTCCCGAACCAGTGGACGGAATTAGGGGAGAGGTTGATGGCTGTATAGTCGTTGGTCCTGTAGTCAAAGGGGTTCATCATGGGCCCGAAGAGGACAAACAGGATGAGGAGGGCGATGACAAAAAGGGAGACAAAGGCGGGACGGTTCTTTTTGAAATTGCGCCACACATCGCGCCAGTAGGTCGTTTTTTTCCTGCTGCTTTCAGGGTCAAGGCCCACAGGACCGCCCAGCGGTGTGAAATCAAGATCGGTAAATGTCATGCTTCCGCTCCTTTCACGGTCTCGCGGATCCTGGGATCAATGAACCCGTAGAGGACATCCACAAGAAGATTGAGGGTGACGAGGAAGGTGCCGTAAAAGATGGTCAGGCCCATGATCAGGGGATAGTCCAGGTTCGTGATCGAGTCCACAAAGTACCGGCCAAGCCCAGGGATCAGGAACATGCTTTCCACGACAAAGGATCCCATCATGATGCCCGCAATGCCGGGGCCTAAATTGGCCACGAGGGGGACAAGGGAGTTTTTGAACTCGTGCTTGAGCACGATTTTCCAGGTGGGCAGGCCCTTGGCACGGGCAGTGATGATATAATCCTGCGTCATGGTGCCAAGCATCGAGGCGCGCATGGCGCGCGTGTTCCCGGCGATGGTGCCAAGCCCCAGCACGAAGGAAGGCATGATCATCTGCTGGAAGGAGCCCCAGCCTGTCACCGGGAGCCAGCGGAGGACGACGCCCAGGAGCCAGCGGAGCAGGGGCCCTATGACCATGGAGGGCATGGCAATGCCCAGCACGGCAAAGATCATGAGGAAATAATCCGGCCACCGGCCGCGGAACTGGGCACAGAGAATACCAAAGAGGTACCCGATCAGCTCGGCAATGATAAAAGAAAAAAGACCGAGTCTGGCTGACACAGGGAAGGCTTCTGCGATGATATCCACCACGGTGCGCCCTGTTTTTTTCAGGGAATAGCCCAGATTGCCGTGCAGCAGATTGCCCATATAGGTCAGGTACTGCTCGAAGACAGGCTTATCGAGGCCGTAATACTGGCGCTGCTTTTCCTGGACCTGAACTTTTGTGGTCAGGGAAGCAAAGGGGTCACCGGGAATCAGCTTCATCATAAAGAAGGTGGCGCTGGCAAGCACAAAGACGGTTGCGAGTGCAAGGAGCACCTTCTGGAGCAGGTATTTGGCCATGGGCATACCTCCTGGCAAAGTTCAAGAGCAGGGAAAACGCCGGCGGGCTTGTTTCCGCCGGCGTTTTCCTGCATGGATTGTTTATTTGGTCATAGCGGAGATATTCAGGGTACCGCCTGAAGTGATGAACATGTTCTGATAACTGGCGGGTGCAAGTTCATAGTTGATGGTCCAGGTGGTGATGATGCCCAGCACGTTGTCACAGAAGTTGGCTTCCAGTGCGGCATAGTTGGCATAGCGCTCATCAAGGGAAGTGGAAGCCACTGTCTTGTTGTAGAGCTCATCGAAAGTGGGATCGCTGTAGCCGCGCAGAGGTGAATAGTTGGCGGTGGTGAAGCCCATCAGGTAGCTCTCGCAGGCGTCGGGGACAGACGGGGCATTGCCGCCCAGCCAGAAGTCATACTGACCGGACATGGCGTTGCCGATCATGACCTGGATGGTCACAGCCTCAATCTGGGTGTTGATGCCCAGTGTCTGCAGCCACATGTCCTGAATGACGGCGAGGGTATCAATGGAGCCCTGGGCCTCATAGCACATCAGGCCGAAGGTGGGGACATCGGCAAGGGTCACGCCGAGCTCTTCAAGGGCTTTATCCAGGTATTCCTTGGCCAGGGCAGGATCGCCTGCGGTGGGCCAGGCTTCATATTCGGGATTGACCTGGTAGACAGCTTCGGAGGGCGCGGTCAGACGGTTCGCGGGCACTTCGCCCTGACGGACGGAGAGCACCATCGCCTCGCGGTTGATGGCCAGGTTCAGAGCTTTGAGGAAGTTGGCGTTGCCAAGGAACTTGCCGGTTTCCTCTGACTTGCCCTTGTGGTTGACGTTGAGGCCCTGGTAGGATTCGGTGTAGGAGAACTTGACCTCATAGCCCGCATCCTGCAGTGTCTGGATCTGCTGGGGCTTGGTGAAGTCGCAGATATCGAGCTGACCGGCGAGCATCATGTCGACAGCCACGTCGCCGGATGCGCCGACGACGATCTGGATCTCATCGAGGGTGGCATAGTCCGGGTTATAGTAAGCGGGGTTCTTCACAAGCGTGACGCTCGCGTCGGAGACCCATTCCTTGACCATGTAAGGACCGTCAGCGAGGTAGGCTTCGGCGGAGGCGCCCCAGGTCTCAGCGTATTTGCTGACACAGGCTTCTTCCAGCGCGCCGAACAGGCTTATGGAGGTGAAGGTGCTTTCATAGGCAGGGTTTTCAAAGGTATATTCGATGGTCAGGTCGTCGATGACCTTGACGCCGACGCTGTCCGCATCCGCTTTGCCTTCGAAATAGTCCAGGGAGCCTGCAATGATGAAGTTGGCGTTGCCGTGGCCTGCTGCAGGATCAATGGTCCGCAGAAGGTTGTAGCGCAGGTCCTCTGCGGTGATGGGCGTTACGCCGTCCTGATAGGTCAGGCCCTCACGGAGATGGAAGGTCCAGACTTTGGCGTCATCGCTCTTCTCCCAGGAGAGGGCGAGGCCGGGAGCGTACTGGTCATTGCCCAGGTCCCGGATGAGGGCCTCAGCAGTAGCTTCAATAATAAAATTGGCGCTGTCAAGGTTGACCTCTGCATAGTCGAGGGTGTTGGGGTCATAGCTCATGCCTACACGGACGACATTTGTCCCTTCAGCTGAGGCAGTAAAGAGCGTGCCCATCAGGCACAGCGCAAGAAAAAGAGCCAGAAAGCTGCGTTTCAAAACAGATAACCTCCTTGTTTTTACGGGTAAAAACCCACACTATGGAAGATTCAATCACATGCCCATACGGGTGTCAATCCCATAACTGTTCTTTACTTGTATTTTTTGGAAGAAGCGGGGCCTTGGAGCACATGAATCACAGGTATTTCCTGAACCAGTCCAGCATAGCGGCATAGTAGTGCTGCTGCTGCCGGGGTTCGGTGGGCTGGTTGTGCGCGGTATGCGGATAGAGGATCATTTTGACCGGAAAGTCCGGCTCATGGGTATCCTTCAGGGCGACAAAAAGCTGATGGGCGCCCTCAACCGGACAGCGCAGGTCATCCATGCCATGGAGGATCAGGAAGGGCGCACTGACCTTTTCCATCCCGATGATCTCACTGTTTTCAATCTCATGGTCCATGAAGGCGCCATAGGTTTCAAAGTCCTTTGAAACGCCCTGCATATCCGAGGAGGCATAGGAAATCAGGCGGTTGACCGTTGCACGCTGTGTCACGTACGCCTTGAAGAGCCTGCAGCGTACAGCAGCATAATTCGTCATGTACCCGCCGTAGCTGCCGCCGGTCAGGCCGAGCCTGTCCATATCGATCCAGGAAAAGCGCCTCCCGGCTTCGTTGACAAACTGCAGGATATCCATGTAGGCGGACCCGTCATAGGCGCGCTCCAGCGTGCGGTGCACGTCCCCGTACCCGGAGGAGCCGCGGGGGTTGCAGAAGATGACACCGAAACCGGCGCCGGCAAAGCACTGCATCTCCAGATCAAAGCTGTTGGTGTAAAAGGGGTGCGGCCCGCCGTGCACATAGACGATGCAGGGATATTCTGAGCCTTCTTCTTTTCCCTGGGGCGCAAGGACATAGCCGTGCACCCGGCTCTCACCGTCAAGGGTGGGGACGGAGAACTCTTCCGCCCGGGAGAGGGAGACCTGTTCAAGCCAGTCCGCATTGGACTGCAGGAGCACCCGGGTCTCGCCGGTCAGTTCATGGATGAGCACGTACTGTTCGGGGACATCTGTCGCTGCGCGGGCCGCCAGGACCCAGGGGCCGTTTGTGCGCCGCAGGCCGTTATAACAGAATGACCGGTCTGTCAGGCGCACAGGTGCCTGCCTTTCACCGGAAAGATCTGCCCTGTACACGGTGCCTGTGCCTTCATATCCGGCACAGAAAAGGACACATTTCCCGTCCCCGGAGAGCTGGACCTTCTCAAAGCCGCTCCCGGTGCCCGCGTTATAGGCAAACTGGACGTTGTCATAGCAGTCCTCTGTTTTGCGGGTGATGGGGACCGGGTCCCCTTTGAAAGGAAGGCGGAAGAGGGTGCAGGAGGGATAGGTGGCACTGCCGGTGACATTCTGGCTGTCGTAATCGAGGATGCCGATGACCAGGCCCGTCCCGTCATCTGCCGCAATGGGCCGGACAGGATTGGGATAGGAGACCACCATGCGGTTCTCCGTCAGGCGCTGCATGGCCAGGGTATGGATGTCAATGGACAGGACATCCATGGCGATGGCATTCGCTTTATCGCAAAACAGGTTGCTTTCGCAAATCACAAGATCGTCCGTGCCAAAGCAGGCGTGCATGAAGTTGGATGTGCCGCGGGTGATCCGGCGGGGGATCCCGGAGCCGTCGGAAGGCACGACCCAGAGCTGGAGCACCGAGGGGCGCTGGAAGCCCAGTCCGTCAAACTTATGGCCGAAATCCGTAATGGCGACCGGGTCGAGGGCAGGGTCCCAGCCTCCGGTGTCTGAGGGGTCCGCGTCCCTTGTGAGGAGCCAGGCTTCCTCATCGGTATCTGCCGCGGGAGAGGTAAAGACCAGGTTCTTGCCGTCAGGTGACCACTGGGGGTCCATGACAGGGCAGCGCATGTGCGTGAGCTGCCGGGTGTGGCCGGACAGGTCCGTCACATAGAGCTGGCGGCCCTCCTGGGAGCTTGCAACAAAAGCGATCCTCGTCTCGTCCCGGCTCACAACGGGCCCTGAGATGCCGGGAAGCGTGCACAGGACGGACTCATCACCTGAGGGGAAGCGCCTGAGGACAAGGCGGCTTTCCCGTCTGCCGTCGACTGTGCGGGTGTGGGCGTACACCAGGGCGTCCCTTGCGGTCAGGTAGGCCCCGCCACTGAGCGTTTCACGGGTCAGAAAGTCCTGGAAACTGCTTTTCCTCATGTCGCGTCACCTGCCTTCAGATAGGTTGTGAACCAGTCCACCATCTCCTGCACGTGTCTTTTTCGGTGGGGCAGAAGGCCCGTACGGCTGACATTGTGGTTGGCCCCGGGGAACATGACAAGGCGCACCGGGACATCCGGATGGCGCTCATGCAGGCCGATGAACATCTGTTCGCTCTGTTCATAGGAGCAGCGGTAGTCGCTGTAGCCGTGCAGGAGCAGGAGCGGCGTGCGGATCTTGTCCAGCTCCCGGATGATGGATGTCTTCGAGCGCTCCATGAGGCAGTCGCGGACGACAATCTCAGAAGGCTTTTTCCGTGCACTGTAGAACCCCATGTCACCGGTACCGTAGGAGGTTGCCTTATTGACAAAGACACGCTGCCCGACGGCCGCCCTGAAGCGCTGCGACTTCATAATCAGCTTGCAGGTCATATAGCCGCCGTAGCTCCCGCCCGTGACACCGGTCCGCTCCGGGTCGATAAAGCCGAGGGAGATGGCGGCGTCCAGGGCGGCAAAGAGGTCGTCGATGGCCGTCTGGCCCCAGGAGAGCTCCTCATTGCAGAAGGAAAGGCCATATCCGGAGGAGCCCCTGGGGTCGCATGTCACGACGGCAAAGCCGGCGCCGCACAGGATCTGGACCTCGTGCCAGAAATCATCTGCGTAGGAGACTTCCGGTCCGCCGTGGATGTACAGCACAGCGGGATATTTTTCTCCCTTCGTGAAAGGGCAGGGCCTGAAGACACGTGTCATGATGTGGACCTGCCCATCTTTGGAGGGGACGCTGAGCACCGTGCATTCACCCTGTAAAAGCGATGACAGCTGAGGGTTGATGTTTGTCAGGCGAAGGAAGCGGGCAGGGGACGTGACATGGTAGAGGTCAGGGAGGGAATGCACATCGCCCCTGAGAACGACAAAGCCGTCCTGACAGGGGACAAACTCATGGATGGAGCCCCCGCCGGCAAGGAGGGGCTCTGCACAGGCTTTGCCTGTGAGGGGGACGCGGTAGAGGTTCCCGGTGCCATTGAAGGTGGCCAGGAAGAGGGCGCACCCCTCCTGAACATGGAGGAGGTTCAGGTCCTCCTCATATTGGGTGCGGCACACCGTGCCGCCGAACCCGGGCGCCCCGGG
>CAMNGW010000049.1 GCA_946538615.1 uncultured Clostridia bacterium | reverse complement strand
ACTGATAGCAGTTCTTTGACTCTCATATGTGCAAAAATCCCAATGACTGTGTCTAGAAGCGGGGCAGGTCACAGGTGCTTGCGGATCTCCGAGATATAATCGCCGTCAATCACATCATAGCGGTCCTCCGGGGGATACAGCGCACCGCCGTAAAAGATGTCGCGGTTGTTGGCTGTGGACGGATCGGTGTGCTGGCGGAACCTGGCGATGTGGATCTGGTCGCAGCCGGTATATTCTATGATCTTATCAATATTTTTCAGGTTCACGCCTGCGCCGGGGAGGATCTGGATGGCGCCCTTGGCAAAATCCATCATCTCCCGGATCACGTCAATGCCATAGAAGACATCCGGTGCCTGGCCGCTGGTGAGGACGCGGTCGATGCCGATTTCAATCAGCTGTCCGAGCATGGTCCTCCAGTCCTCAGCCACGTCAATGGCCCTGTGGAAGACCTTGGTCTTTCCGCCGGCAAGTCTGGCCAGTTCCCTGGTGCGCTCCACGTCAAGGGAACCGTCAGCGTTCAGGAAGCCGAACACGAGGCCGTCCGAACCGTTTTCCAGGAGCTTCTCCGCATCGGCGAGGGCCGTCCTGTATTCTGTCTTCGTATAGCAGAAGCCGCCCTGACGGGGACGGACCATGGTCATAATGGGAATGGACACTTCCTGCTTGGCCACAATCAGTTCGCCGAGGCTGGGCGTGAGGCCGCCGTGAAACAGGCAGGAATTGAGTTCGACGCGGTCCGCTCCGCCGCGCACGGCTTCAAGGACGTCCTCTGCGCTTCCGCAGCACACTTCCAGCAGGTATTTTTTGTTCTCCATGGGCATGAATCTCCTTCATTGTGTGTATTTCCGCCGCCGGGCCGTCAGATCAGCCACGCGGCAAGGATAAGAACCAACATGGCCAGGGCGGTGAGCAGCTTGACGCCAGCCATATGTTCAGCGAAGAAAGAAGCGGCCCGCAGCTGGGACTTGCCAGCATATACCGCGAGGCACACGGCCGCCGAAGGAAGGATAAAGGCAAGGCAGTAGACAAAAAGCATAAGCAGCTGGCCCCCGTCATAGCGCGCCCCCGACATGAGCTGCATGAGGTACAGCTGGCCCGCGCACAGGAACTCGCCCCCGGCAACGATGAACCCCAGCAGAACGGAAGCGGGGAGAAGGGCGGGGGAGGCGGCAAGGCGGCGGATGACGCTGTGGAGCCTTCCCCTGAGGGACGAGGGCAGCTGGTTGCGCAGCCTGCCAAGGTCGCCCTTTGACGCGTAAAAGGCATCTGAAAGGTTGAGGACGATGAGCACGGCACCCATGCCGGTCATGAGGATGCGGGCGAGGGGGCGGAGCCAGTGGGGGTTGAAAGCCTGGAAAAGCTCCGTGACAAGGCACCCTGTGAGCACGTAGCATGCGAACTTGGAAACCAGGAAGGCCACAGCAGGTGCTTTTCTTCCGGAAGGCAGGATGAGGGAGAGGAAGAGGAGGAGCATGGACAGGGCACAGGTATTGAGGCCGGCCACGAGACCGGAGAAGATGACGGGCAGGAGCGAGGGACGCTCAGGGGGCGCGGGGGTGTATGCCCTGGGGCCGCCCACGGCCCATCCCAGCGCTGTTTCCCCGGGGAGCCTGGCGGTGATATCCGCGGCCCCTGAAAGGTAGTGGTCCCCGAAGAAGACGATGGGGGTGACCCGTCTGTCCTCCGGGACGCCATAGGCGTCAAAAAGAGCCTGCGCCACATCCGGGGAGGCGCTGATGTCGATGCGGTCCACAAGGACCCGGCTCTCCACGGTAAGGCTGCCGCGGCGCACGCTTACATGCTCCGGGAGCGCGGAAAGAACGGCGTCTGCCGCGCCGCAGCTCTCGCAGGCGGGCGTATAGAGGTAGAGGATCAGGCTGTCGGTGCTGTCCCATGTAAGGGCGGTCCGCGCGAGGCGGGTATTCATCTCCTCCGCGCCCTGGTAGACCTCGCCGTCCACGATGGCAAGGGGCAGGGAGACCTCCTTGAGGCCAAGGGCGGACCGCATGTCTTCCAGGGCGGCTTCGCCCTCAGGGCGCACCACGTTCCATGAGGTAAAGTCACATCCGGAAAGGCTGGCGCCTGTCACGGAGGAAAAGTGCGATGCAAAGTCTTCCTCAGGCGTACAGGACTCGCAGTAGCTGCGGTAAAAATATATGACCGTATGCTTTTCAGACAGGGCAGGGAAGGCAAGGCAGAGCATGGCCAGGACGAGGACGGTCAGGCGTTTCATGGCTGTGCCCCTGTGATTTCAATGCTCTGTGTTCCCATGGGCAGCATGGCCCTGAGGAGCTCAGGCAGCGTGCCAACCGGGACCTGCCTTCCGGGCGGACAGCTCTTTTTCAGATCGGCCAGGGCGCGGTTGCGCACAGCGGCCCGGTGGATCTCACAGGGCTGGGGATCATTATAGAACTCCATGGAGGCCCGGATGATGCCGTCCTCCTCAAAGGATATGGAGGAAGATGTGAAGCGGCGCTCACCTTCCCCCGTGCGCAGCACGATCCCGAAATCCTGGGCATGTTTCCTGAACATTCTGTCATCTCCATAACCATACAGCCAATCTTGACTGGATTATAGCATGAGCGGCGGATGTGGGCAACGGATTGCCAAATTATGCAAAAGAGCATATAATACACATAGTCCTCACCTTTTCAGACGGAGGTGCATATGAACCATTCTGCCATCCGCAGGCGCATCAGGCGGAGCCTTCCTTATTATGTGCTCATCCTCCTGCCCCTGGCGTATCTCCTGCTTTTTAAATATTACCCGATGCTGGGCATTCAGATAGCGTTCAAGAAGTACAAGGTGAAAGCCGGGATCTGGGGCAGCAGCTGGATCGGGATGAAGTATTTCGAGGACTTCTTCTCCTCACCCCTGTCCGGCCGCATCATCCTCAACACGTTCCTTCTGAGCTTATACTACCTGCTGGCGAGCTTCCCGTTCCCCATCCTGCTGGCGATCTGCCTCAATGAGTGCAAGTCGTCCCGCTTCCGCAAGTTCACGCAGATGATCACGTACATGCCCTATTTTATCTCCACCGTGGTCCTGGTTTCCATGATCCTCCAGTTCACGGACATCTCCTCGGGCCTTGTCAACCAGATTATCCGCGCCCTTGGCGGCTCTGCGGTCAACTTCATGGGGAACGTGTCCTACTTCCGGTCGATCTATGTGTGGACAGGCGTGTGGCAGACGATGGGGTACTCCGCCATTGTGTACCTCGCGGCCCTCACCGGCGTCCCTGCCGAGCTCTACGAGGCGGCGAAGGTGGACGGGGCGAGCAAGATGCGCAGGATCATTTCGATTGACATCCCCTGCATCGCGCCGACGATCATCACCCTGTTCATCCTCAACACCGGCAGCATCCTCTCGGTGGGCTTTGAGAAGATTTATCTGATGCAGTCCAACGTCAACCTCTCGGTGTCGGAAGTGATTTCCACGCATGTCTACAAGATGGGCGTGCTGAACTTCAATTACTCCTACTCCACCGCTGTAGGCCTGTTCAATTCCGTGGTCAACATGATCATGCTCCTTGTGGTGAACAGCCTGTCCCGCCGCATCAGCGACGTGTCAGTGATTTGAGGGGGGCATGCAGATGAATGGAAACAGAAAAGTACGCAACCGCGTACGGCAGAGCGGGGGGGACAACATTTTCGACGGCGCGGTCGTCTTCCTCCTGCTCTTTGCGATCCTCATTGTGGCTTATCCCCTGATCTATGTGGTCAGCGCGTCCTTCTCCTCGACAGAAGCCGTGATGGCCGGCGAGGTCTGGCTGTACCCTGTGCGCTTTTCCCTCAAGGCGTATGAGACCGTCTTCCGCTACGACGCGATCATGACGGGCTACAGGAACTCCCTGATCTACACCTTTACCGGGACGCTGGTGAGCTTATTCCTGACCGTGCTGTGCTCCTTCTGTCTGTCGCGGAAGGATTTCTACGGGCGCAAGACCGTCGGCTTCCTGGTCCTTGTCACCATGATGTTCAATGCCGGCCTTGTCCCGAATTATCTCCTGATCCACAAGGACCTGGGCTGGGACAACACGATCTGGGCCCTGATCATCCCCAATGCGATGAACGCCTGGCACGTGATACTGATGCGCTCCTATTTTGAAAACTCGATCCCCGGGGATCTGTTTGAGGCCAGCGAGATCGACGGGTGCTCCGTGTACCGCCAGCTCCTGACCATCGCCCTTCCCCTTTCGGGGCCGATCCTGGCGGTGATCGCGCTGTATTCAGCGGTGGGGCTGTGGAACGGCTACTTTGACGCCCTGATTTATATCTCCGACAAGCGTCTCTACCCCCTGCAGCTGGTGCTGCGCAGCATCCTGATCCTCAACGAGATGGACATGTCCGTGACGGCGGACCTTCGTGACATGGCCAGCCGCCAGGGCATGGCGAACCTGCTCAAGTATGCCGTGATCGTGGTGTCCAGCGTTCCCCTTCTGATCATGTACCCCTTTGTACAGAAGTACTTTGTCAAGGGCATCATGGTCGGTTCTGTCAAAGGCTGATATTTGTGCGCCCCCCGGGCGCCGGATATAGAAAAAAGGAGGTTGTTCCTGTGAAGAAATTCCTGTCTCTGGTTCTGGCCCTGTGCCTCACACTCGGTATGACCAGCGCCCTGGCCTGGGAGCCCCAGGCCAAGCTCGACGAGGACCTCTCAGCGTATAAGCTCTGTGAGAACTTCGGCGACATCACCCTCACCGTGGCTGTGACGGACCATGCTTCCATCGCGTCCTGGGAGGACAATGCGTTTGTGAAGTGGGTCGAGGAAGTCACCAATGTGGACCTGCAGTTCGTACTGATCCCCTACGAGAGCCGCGCGGAAAAGCTTGGCCTTGTGCTCTCCTCCGGCGACTATCCTGACATCTTCCTCAGCTGCGGCATGTCCTCTGCCATGGTCAGCCGCTTTGGCGTGGGCGAAGGTCTGTTCCTGCCCCTCAACGATCTCATCGAAAAGAAGGGCAATTTCGTCAACAAGATTTTTGAAGAGTACCCCGGCTCCAAGGGCCTGATCACCGAACTTGACGGCAACATCTACGCTCTGCCCGTGGTCAATGAGTGCTACCACTGCACCATCCCCACCAAGTTCTGGATCAACCAGCAGTGGCTGGACAATCTTGGCCTCAAGATGCCCACCACCCTCGATGAGCTCCACGACGTCCTCGTCGCCTTCCGCGACCAGGATGCCAACGGCAACGGCGATCCTTCCGATGAGATCCCGCTGGCCGGCGATTACCAGGACGGCTGGTACACCAATGTGGAAATGCCCATCATGAGCGCTTTCACCTTCTACAACCTGGACCTTGACACCACCACCACCACAAACCCCGAAGCGTTCGGCATGTACCTTGAAGACGGCAAGGTTGTGACGCCCTTTGCCCTCGACGCCTTCAAGAAGGGTGTTGAGACAGTGGCCCAGTGGGTATCCGAAGGCCTGATCTATGAAGGCTCCTTCACGCAGGACCTCGCCGGTCTCACTCAGATCGCGGAGAGCGGGCGCCTCGGCGCTTCCTCCGGCGGCTACATCCTCTTTGCCAACCTCGGCGGAGATGTCTACCGCCAGTACCGTCCGGTGCTGCCCGTCAAGGGCCCGGATGGATTCGCCAGCATCCAGTCCTTCCCCCACGACTCCGTGGCCGGCAAGACCTTCGTCATTTCCGCGGAATGCAAGAACCCTGAGGCAGCCTTCATGATCGGCGACCTCATGTATTCCTATGCGGCCACCATGCGCGGCTATTACGGCATCTACGGCGAACAGTGGACAGACGCCCAGGAGGGCGAGGTGGGCATCAACGGGGAACCCGCCCTGTACCATCTGCTTGTGCCGTGGCAGGAGTCTGAGCCGCAGAGCTACTGCGTGCTGCAGATGACCACTTCCTTCCGTGACGCGGCCTACCGTCTGGGCGAGCCCAGCGATCCTTCTGTGGACCTCTACAGCGGTGCCGGTCTCGAAACGCTGCTCTATCAGGTGACACATGACTATGAGCCCTACAAGGACGACGCGAAGATCCTGCCGCCCATCAAGTTCACCGATGATGAGAACGAAGAGATGTCCCTGCTCAAGGCCAACCTGAGCAACACGGTCAAGGAGAACATGATTGCTTTCTTCAACGGCACAAAGACGGTGGAGAAGGATTATGACGCGTTCCTTGCCGAGCTGGAGGGACAGGGTCTGGCTAGACTGGTGGAAATGTACCAGACTTCCTATGACGCCCAGTACAAATAAGACGAACCCATGAGCGGGGCCGGCGCATGCCGGCCCTTCTTTCTTTCAGCACGGTTAGCCCACAATGCGGATAAATATGGTACAATGCCCAGGACAACGTCCGGGCCGTCCCCTTTTTACGGGATATGCACGGTACAGCACCGCCCCGGCTTTACGGACAGGCGGCTGCCCGACAGGAATCAGGAGGCAAGTATGGATCAGTATATGGAGTTTCTCCGGAAGGCGCTGCCCTTAGCGGACCGGATGACTTGGAACGAAGAGGACCTCAGGCAGGTCTGCGCGCATGCTTTATCCGTCAGGGAAAAGAGCGGCTGGGACGTTCCGGATGACATTTTCCTCCCCTTTGTCCTTTTTCCCAGGGTCAACAATGAGGACCTGGTGCATTACCAGGAGCCGATCTGTGCCGCGCTCAGAGAGAGGATCCGCGGGATGGACATGGCAGGCGCCATCCTCGAGGTGAACCGCTGGTGCTTTGAAATGGCGACGTATGCCTCGACAGATAACCGCACGGCGAACCCGCTGACCGTGATCCGCAGGGGCTTTGGCCGCTGCGGTGAGGAATCGGTCCTGCTCACCAGCGCTCTGAGGAGCTGCGGGATCCCTGCAAGGCAGGTCTATGTTCCCTTCTGGTCGCACTGCGATGACAACCATGCGTGGGTGGAAGCGTGGGCGGATGGGACATGGCACTACCTTGGCGCCTGCGAACCGGAGCTGACGCTGGATTCGGGCTGGTTCACCGCCGCTGCTTCCAAGGCAATGCTCGTGCACACAAGGGCTTATGGCATTCTGCCCAGAGGGGAGCGGTCGGAGTGCCGGGAAGGCGGCGCGTACGTCCTGAACCGGACGGCTGCCTATGCGGAGACCCGCCTGGCCACCGTGCATGTGACCCGGCACGGCGCGTGCGCGCCCGGCGCCCGCATTGTTTTTGAAGTGGCCAATATGGGGGCCTTCCGCCCGATCTGCCGCAAGGAGACGGACAGCGAGGGGAAAGCGGACATCCTCACGGGCCTTGGGACGCTCCATGTCCACGCAACGGACGGGGAGCATTATGTCATGGGCACCCTGGAGGGGACTGTAAACGAACTGCACCTTGACCTGGAAGATGCGCCGCGTCATGACTTCCTCTTTACCCAGCACCCGCCCATGGAGACACGTCTGCAGCCTACGGGGTTCCCGGAGGACGTGATTGGAGCCCATGAGGCCTGGATGGCACAGGCAGAAAAGGCAAGGCAGGCAAAGTTTGCCGTGGAGCAGGGGACGGACCCGCTCATCGCGTCTGCCCGGGGCAACCGGGACGTGATCGCACGCTTCCTGGACGGGGACAGGGATAAGCGCGCCCTCCTTGAGTCGCTCAGGGAAAAGGACCTGGTGGATGTCACAGAGGACGTTTTGTACGATGCGCTTGAGACGGCCCTTCCCTTCAAAGACAGGTACCCGTATGAAGTATGGGCGGAGAGCGTCCTGTGTCCTCGGGTGGCGCAGGAGATGCTCAGGCCCGTTCGCACTTCCCTCCCGAAGATGACAGACGCCCGGGCCGTGTGGGCATACGTTTCATCATTTGAGTGTTCGGATATGCAGCCCAAGGCGGCGGTCCCGGACCTTGCCGCGGTGTGCAGGGAGCGGGTCTGCTCAGATTTTGTCCGGGACATCCTTTTTGTGGCCATATGCCGTGCCAGCGGGATCGCCGCCCGCCTCGATCCGGTCACGGGTGAAAAAACGGTCTGGGAATCCGGGTACCGTCCCTTCCTTCCCGGACGTGAAAAAGATGCCCTCCTGGTCCTTGAAAACAGGACGCAGCAGACCCTGAGCGGGGACGTACATTACTCGGTGTCCGTCCTGGAAGAGGGCGGGTTCCGTCCCCTTGATCTCACAGACAGCATCCCGGAGGGCGGCTGCCTGCGCGTCCCGGTGCATGCGGGGACCTACAGGGTCATGACGTGCCTGAGGTGCAGCGACGGGAGTGTGAGCGGGACGTGCAGGGAAGTCATCGTCCAGCCCGGCGCCTCACAGACTGTCCCCCTTGTTTTCCCCGACTCGGGGAACCATCCGGAGGCGCTGCGGGTCCCGCTCCCGTCCCTTGGCGGAGCACTGCCGCAGGGCCAAAGCGCCATTGTGGCTGTCCTTGCGCCGCGCCAGGAGCCCACGGAGCATTTCCTCAACGAGCTGCTTGAGGCCGGGGACGAGCTTTCCGGCAGCGGCATTGCCGTCAGGCTGATTGTGCAGAAGGAAAAGGACCTTGACAACGAAAAGGTCCTGCAGGCGGCCAGGGAGATCCGGGACACAAAGGTGCTCACGGGTGTGGACCAGGAGGTCCTCGTCCGGTGGAGGGAGCTCCTCCATGCCGGGGAGATGCGCCTGCCGCTTGCGGTGGCTGTGGACCGTGAGGGCCGTGGATTGTTTGCGTTTACGAACTATCATGTGGGGTCAGTCAGGGAGCTGATCCGGATCATCCGGGAGGAGGAGAAGGGACAGAATGGATAACAGGACATGGTTCAGGGAAGCGGGCTACGGCATGATGGTCCATTTCGGGCTCTATTCGGTGCTGGGCGGACAGTACAGAGGGAAGATCGCCAGGCCGTACGCCGAATGGATCCAGTCGCAGTTTGCCATCCCCAGGGCGGAGTACGAGCAGCTTGCGAAGGTGTTCAACCCTGTGTATTTTGACGCGGAAGAGCTGGTCACCTTTGCCAGGGACTGCGGGATGAAGTACATCGTCGTCACCAGCAAGCACCACGACGGTTTCGCCCTCTACCATTCCAGGGCGGACCGCTACAACGTGGTGGACGCCACGCCCTTTGGGCGGGACATCATCGGGGAAATCGGCGAAAAGTGCTACAAATACGGCCTGAAGCTGGGTCTGTATTACTCCCAGGACCTTGACTGGCACGAGGAGCACGGCGGGGGCTACATGTCCAACCACATTCCCTGCTGCGGTGTGACCTGGGACAACAGCTGGGACTTCCCGGATGAGGAAAAGAAGGACTACAGGATCTGCTTTGAGAACAAAATTGTGCCGCAGGTCCAGGAGATCCTCACCGGCTATGGTGAGCTCTGCCTGATCTGGTTCGATGTGCCCATGACGCTGACGGAATCTCAGAGTCAGCAGCTCTACGATATGGTCAAGCACTATCAGCCCACGGCGCTGATCAATTCAAGGCTGGGCAACGGCGCCTATGACTATGTTTCCCTGGGTGACAACGAAATTCCGGATGCCATCCCGCAGAAAGCCACGGGCGGGCTCAATGACTGTGACGGCTTCAAGCCCAGCCCCTGGGGGCTTTATGAGACGGCGGCAACACTCAATGATACCTGGGGCTTTTCGGCTTACGACCAGAACTGGAAGTCCCCTGAAAAAGTCCGTGAACTGCGCACCCACCTCAATGGGCTGGGCATCAATTATCTGCTCAATGTCGGACCGGATCACCTTGGAAGGATCCCGGCCCCGGCGATGGAGATTATGCGCAAAGCTGCCCTGTGAGAATCATGCCCCTGTTTCCGTTGCCTGGAAACAGGGGCTTTTACTGTTGAGCTTTTTTCAGGCGGCTTTGAGATGCCTTTTTGTTATCCATTGTACCGTGCCGGAGACTGTCTGCAGACATACAGGCTGTCTCAACGGTCAGTGTTAATCCATAACTGAGATGATCTGTGGTCCGGGCAGGACAGATGCCTGGACTGCTCTGAGGGAAATGCCCGCAGGGTGCTGAGGGTGCGGGACAGGGGCCGGGTGTGGACTGTCATGAGAGACACCTGAAAAGACTCCCTGGGATTGGCTGGACGCCAGGAAATGTGCTCCGATGGACGCGCCGATTGTGACGGTCCATTACGAAGCTTTTCAGTTAACTGGAAACAGAAGCAAAGTCCTGCCAAACTGGCCCAGGGTCTTCGGAATTTATGATGATCTGGGGAATTGGACAAAGAAGGATTTGGCGTATTCGGCAGTAATAAAAAAACAGGAGTGCATGGCCTTTTCCGGAATGGAAATGCTCCAGCGCATGATTTTTCGGGGGTCAGGGCTTACAGTTGCTTTATGATAAGCACATGGTGTGCATTGATCAGATCAGGGCGGAAAGGATGCTGCCCGATGGGCAAGTATTTGAATCCTGGTAATGAAAATTGTATGCGGATCATGCGGGGAAAGTACGTCGACAAGACGGGACTGATCAAAGAAGTGAACCGCAGAATCGGGACCAATGAGAACCTTGTGTGCATCAGCAGGCCCAGACGTTTTGGCAAGTCGTATGCTGCACAGGTTCTTTGTGCTTACTATGACTGCAGCTGCGATTCTCACAATCTGTTCAGGAACTGTGCCATCTCGGGTTCCGAAGATTATGAGAAGCACATCAACAAGTATAATGTGATCTGTCTGGACATCGCAGGGATGATCTCGGAACTGAAGAAAGATTATCGTCCCATTCGGGACATCACGATCTATATCCAGAAGGTATGATAGAAGACATGATCGGCGCGGCCCCTGAACTTGCTGATACCCATGATGTTTCAGACTGCCTGATGCAGCTTGTTGAAGTGACCGGCAGAAAGATTGTATTTGTCATTGATGAATGGGACGCGGTGATCCGGGAAGCAGCGAATGACGCAGCGGCTCAAACGTCGTATCTGAATCTGCTGCGTTCGTGGTTCAAGAACATAAACTTCACAGCTAAGGTTGCAGCGGCTGCTTACATGACCGGAATTCTCCCCATCAGGAAGTACAGTTCTCAGTCTGCCATTTCCGACTTCAGGGAGTACCCTGTTCTGCATCCGGATGGATTTGCAGAATTCACAGGATTTACTGAGCATGAAGTGAAGAGACTGTGTGAAGAATATCAGGCTGATTTTTCAGAAATCAAGTCCTGGTATGATGGGTACGGGTTTCCTGAGTCCGGCCCGATTTATACCCGTATTCAGTCATGCAGGCACTGCTGAACCGTAAATGCCGTTCTTATTGGCAGAAAACATCGGCAGCGGAATCGCTGATGACTTATATCAATATGGACTTTGATGGTTTGCAGGAAACCATTACGCGATTGATTTCAGGAGAAGAAATTGAGATTAATGTGAATCAGTTTGAGAACGATTTTGAAACCTTCAGAAGCCGGGATGATGTGCTGACGCTGTTGACGCATTTAGGATATCTGACATATGATGAGGATGAAAAAACAGTCAGCATCCCGAATGAAGAAATCAGAATCGAGTTCCAACAAATCATATCCGGGACAGATGCCAATAAGAAGTGGGCCAAGCTGATCCGAAGATCACAAAAGCTGCTGGAAGATACGATAGCGGGCAATCAGAAGGCAGTGGAAACGGCTATTGCTGAAGTAAAAGATTCTGAATATGCCCCGACATTCTATAATGACGAACAGGCCTTGCGTTATGTGGTGAAGTTTGCTTATATAGCTGCTGTTGATCAGTATATCAAGGTGGAGGAGCTCCCATCTGGACATGGCATTGCAGATGTGGCGTACTTGCCGAAGAAACGATCACGTTTTCCGGCTATGGTGATTGAGCTGAAATGGAATAAGACATCCGAAGGAGCAATCGGCCAGATCAAAGACAGAAATTATCCGGCTGTACTGAAGGGATATGGCGGTGACATTCTCCTGGTTGGTATCAATTACAGCGAGAGAACCAATGCACATACCTGCAGGATTGAAAAAGTTCATATGTGAAGCAGATCAGGCGGCTGGATATTATCAGGGTAAAGAAAAAAATGTTAAAGCCTGTCACAATAGCAGTCAGATACTCATGACAGAGACGAGACTGATTCGGAGACGGGAAACGGTATCTGAGAAAACCGGGCTATATCTGACTGCTGATGACGAAAACTGCTTGGGATGATTTTCAGTATGTTGCTCGAGAGCATGTCGACAGAAACATGTCAAAAAATGGGAAAATGTGTTTACTGATATGATGATGGTTTTATATGGTCAGGATCACGCAGCTGAAGCGTATGCAGAGAATATGACAAGGTAGAATGCAAAAACACAGATGAATTGTGCCAGATACCCGGTATGACGACAGAAGAGGGCATGGTAATTCTCGAGTATAGCCTCTCCAAGGAAGATTTGGAAAAGCATGTGAAAGCTTACTGGAAGAAGGCATGTAGCCAACATAAAGAAACTTTCCCTCCGATTCTTATACCGACAATGCAGCATATGAATCACATATAGAGAAAATGGCCCTAAGCGAGCTATGCTCCCATGGGCCATTTTCCATGGTTTCTGCCAGAAGGCTGTCAGTTCTAATTGGCTCTATTTTCAGGAACATTCACCTGAAATCTTGCAGGATTTTGTCTGCGCTGATGGCGGAACTCAAACCCACATGCTGTGAAGCAAAGAATGGTTGGATAAAAACTTGAAAGTCTTGGAGGAAAACAAATTTAAGTTTTTAGACAGAAAAACAAGTGCAAAAACACCAAGAATAATCGTATTCAAATGGTGAAGTCAGTAATTTCTTGTCCTCATTTTGAAAAAGTGATACAATTCAATTATTCTTCTTCAAGGGGAGGATAAAAATATGAATTCGCAAACAGAACCTTTATCAGAAAAGACCAACAAATTTACGCAGCTTTGCAAAAAGCATGGCTTTAGCCCTGTGTCTGTAGGCATGATCATTACCTTGTGCCTTCTTGTATGTGCGCTTATTGCATATATTGTTATCAGCAATTCGGGTCAAACGGTATACGATTCAAAGAGTATTGACTTCGGTCTGGAAGATATAGGAGAATTAGCAACGCAAGCGGGCTACTATACTAATGTGAATATGATCACAAACCCGAATAGGACTATAATGGGGGTAGAGGTTCCAGGTACTTCGAGTAAAGCAATTATGACATATCGAGGTATCATCAAGGCAGGTATTGACTTTGATCAGATTCAAATATCAATTGATGGAGAAAATAAAGAGGTTACATTGAAAATGCCCAGTCCGCGAATACTGAGCAATGAGATCGATCTTAACAGTTTTGAAAAATTTGATGAAAGTAATAGCATTTTCAATCCAATTACTACAGAGAGCTATAACCAGTCGCTCATTGAAATGAAAACAAAGGCGGAGGCACAAGCTATTGCTAATGGCATTATGGATGCGGCACAAAGTAATGCAGAAGTGCTAATTCAGTCCATTTTCAAGAATGTCCAAGGTGCGGATGAGTATAAGCTGCAATTCATTTGGCCGAAAAAATAAATATATTGAAGGAGTATTCTTATGGGAAGAAGTAAAAAGAGTATTCGTAGCATTATAAATAAGATTATACGCAGGGAACGTTTGTATAATTGGGAAAAACTGAGACTGTTAAAATTCTTTTTGTTGTTGATTCTTATAATTATTGGAATTATAGCGCTGTTATATGGTGCATTGATACTGTTCCCGGACTTAAAATAAGCGATGGATATTTTTGCTGCCAGTTGTTCAGCAACATGATATCCGTATAATTTGGGACATAACAGATATATGATTTTCTAAATTTTCAAAACTTTTCGAACAGAAAATGCCCAGCCCCGGAACTGATCAATCAGTTCCGGGGATTTTTCCTTTGGGTAAAAAGGATCAAAGCTCGGGTACTTCATAAAAAACCGATCATCATATCGGGCAATATCGTATCGTGTGCCACATTGGATATGCGCGTCATGACATCGTCCGGATCGGCTACACCGACCACACTGCCATTTTGCGAATACCGATGTATAACTCCCCACCTTCCGTATTTGCAAAGGCAACAATCTCCTTTGAAACACTGTCGGGCAATGTTCTTTTCGCCCGGTCCGTTTCCTTGAACTCACTCAGTATCGACGCCTTTCCTTCCTTTCTCTCCTTTCTCTCCTTTCTCTCCTTTCTCTTCTTTCTCTTCTTTCTCTTCTTTCTCTTCTTTCTCACTCTCTATGCTAACGAGAGAGAAAGGAAAAAGTCAAGTGGAAGGGAGTGCACCTCTTTTATGTGTTTATGTGTTTTTTGGATAGTTTGTAACTGTTCAGTCTGAGTGACTGAATTGCAGTCAAATGTCATCAGCAAAAGAAAAAGCCTTTGTATCAATTGCGATACAAGGGCTTTTCATGCTGATGGCGGGACTCGAACCCGCACGCCGTGAAGCAGGGGATTTTAAGTCCCCAGTGTCTGCCATTCCACCACATCAGCGGAACGGAACACATTATACAACCAGAAAGAGAAACCGTCAAACGCAGATTTCAGTTTGCGCCAAGCGGTGCTTTAGAAGGGGTCCCGGCTTTGCGGGGATAGATTTTCGGGGTGTTTGATACCTTGACAAGGGGAACGAGGGTGTGCTGGAAATCCCTGCCCGGAACGGTGTAGGGCACGGCCTGTTCAAGGCGGCCGCCAAGCAGGTGCGCGGCGCGCTTCCCGGCATCCAGCTCCTCGCTTACAGAGGGCCCTTTCCAGCACAAGGCGCGCCCTCCGGGAGCTACATAGGGAAGAAGGTACTCACAAAGGACGGGCAGCGGTGCCACGGCCCGTGCCACAGCGAGATCAAAATGGTCCCTCAGTGCGGCCTGCCTTGCCCCGTCCTCAGCGCGGGCGTGGACCAGTTCCACATTGTGCACATGGAGCTCGGTGCACACGGCCTGCAGGAAGTTCAGGCGCTTTTGCTGGCTGTCGAGAAGGACGACATGGAGGTCCTCACGGGCAAGGGCGATGGGGAGCCCGGGAAAGCCGGCACCCGTCCCCACATCGATCATGCTTCCCTTTTCCGGGATGAGCCCGAGCGTCAGGGGCATGAGGGAATCCACGTAATGCCTGTCAAGCATTTCATCATCGTCTGTCACAGCCGTCAGGTCCATGCGCGTGTTCCAGTCCCTGAGCATGCAGTGGTACACCCAGAGGCGCCTGGCCAGGTCCTCATCGGCGGGGATGGAGCAATTTGAGAGACGGGAGAGAATGACGGAAGCATCCATGATGTGCGTTTCCTTCCAATTTGAATTAAAGCCGGATATTGAGGTAGCGTTCCAGCCAGTATTTGACCCACGCGAGGGACTCGCGGGCATGGTTCTTCAGCCACCAGTAGCCGCCGAGGGTGGGGCTGCCAAGGCCCTGGGCGCGGAAGCCTTCGTCCTCGGCAAGGCGCAGGGCGCGGGGCAGGTGGTAGTCTGAGGTCACGATGAGCACCGTCCCGGGCTGGGTGTCCCTGAGGAGGTCAGCGGCATGGCGGATGTTCTGGCGGGTATTGAATGAAGTGTCATCCATGAGGATCATGGACTCCGGTACGCCTTTCCCGCGCAGGATGGCGGCCATGACATGGGCCTCCGCGTCGGGCTCATCCGCGCCTTTGGCGCCGCACACCACAATGGGGCAGGGCTTTTTTTCGTAGGCCATGGCTGCCGCGTCAAGGCGCCACTGCAGCTGCAGGGAAGGCTCACCGTCGGGCTTGACCTGGGCGCCGAGGACGATGATGGCATCATAGTCGTTGCCCATCTGGGGGACGTGGGCCTGCTTCCAGAGCACCATGCAGAAAATGCACAGATAGACCGCAAGGGCGGCAAGAAAGATCCAGAGAAGAAAACGGAATACGGAACGCATAGAAAACCTCACAATTGCCCCTGAAAGGCGCTGTCATAGATATCCAGAATCTGGTCGCCAAGGCGCCGGACCTCTCCGAGTACGGTATGGCGCCCGCTCTGTGTCAGGAACCAGTCATCCGCCGAGATACCGGGGTCGGCCGAGGGGCAGACATAAAACTTTGTGTCCGGAAAGGCCGTCTGGTAATAAAAAAGGGCGCGCCTGGCGTGATGGGCACGGCAGCACAGAATGGCCCTTCGGACCCTCAGGTTCGCCCGGTCCACGACCGCCCGGGAGAACTGGGCGTTTTCCCAGGTGTAGGTGGAGCGGTCCTCACACAGAATGTGGCCGTCCGGCACGCCCCGGTCCATGAGGAGGGAACGCATCCAGGCCCACTCGGAGGGAAAGGACGGGTCGCAGGTGAAGGACGCGTCATATTTCCCGTGAAGACCGGAGGGAAGCAGAAGGGGCGCCAACCCCTGGTGATAGAGGGCGGCCGCGTGCAGGACATGGCCCTCGTGCCCGGAGCCGGGGATAAAGATGATATCCGAGATACTGGGTACGTCCTGCACAAAGATGAAACGGGTCACAGCTTCTGTATATTCCCGCATAGATTCAGGTACCATATGTCCTCCAGACTGCGTCAGCACGCTCCCGGATCTCCGCGGCGGAGGCGGGGTCGAGAGCGAGACGGTAGATTTCGGCAAGGTCCCCGCGCGTGAGCGTCTCGGGATGGTTGCCCAGCCTTTCCACATTAACCGATGAGACGAGGTGGTCAAAGATGTCCTTTTCAGGCATGCCGGGCGCTTTCAGACCGAAAGCGCGGCACATGCCAAGGAAAAGAAGGGGCGCGTCCTCAGGCGAAGGGACGCCCATAAGGGAGGCAAGCTCCTCCATAACAGGGGAAAGCGCCGGGTTTTTCAGCGCGTGCAGCCACAGAAAGGGGAGCGTCAGGGCACAGGCGTCCCCGTGGGGGACGTTCAGGCACTTGGTCACCTGGTAGCTCATGGCATGGGCCGCGGTTGTCCGGGTGATGGCGATGGCCTGTCCGGCCCGGTAGCTCAGGCGGAGCATCGCACCAGAACACGCATTGTACTCAAGGTAAACCCGGAGCACTTGCAGGATGCCGGAAATGACGTTTCCGGCGATGCTCCGGCTCGACGCTGTGGCAGAGCGGCACCAGTAGGACTCAATGGCCTGGCACAGGGCATCGAGGGCGCAGGAGCGCTTCATTTCAAAGGGAAGGGAAGCGAGGGTCGACTCGTCGAGGATGACGTGGTCGGGCACAAGGGCGGGGCTTGAGAGGGAAAACTTGGCCCCGTCGACGTAGAGAACCGCCGTCGGGGTGGCTTCCGAACCCGAGCCGGCGGTGGTGGGGATACAGATCATGGGGCAGATGCCGGTATAGATCATGTCCAGTGCTCTTTCCGGCGAAGGGGAGAGGAGCATGGCCCTGATCCCTTTGGCGGTATCCATGGCGCTGCCTCCGCCCATGGCGACAAGGCCGTCACAGCGGCGCCTTAAGTACATACACATCCCTGCAGCGCAGGCGTCAAAATCCGGATTGGCGTGGAAGTCTGAAAAGACAGGGGCCTTCTGCGCGTTCAGGGTCCGGACCCACCTGGCGGAACAGACATAGAGAGGGTTTTTGACCCCCAGGGAGGCGAGCAGGGAAGGGAGCTGGTCAAGAGAACTTGCAACTGACATAGGATCACCTCCCGGGCAGTGTACAGGAGAGGGAAAGGGAAGTCAAGAAGACACAAAAAAAACGCACCGAAGTGCGTTTTCAGGGCTGTATCATTAATACTGTGCCTGTTTCATAGCCTGGAAGCACTCGCGGCAGTACACGGGCTTGTCTCCGCGGGGCTGGAAGGGGACCTGAGTCTCACGGCCGCAGTTTTCACAGATCACTGTGAACATCTGGCGGGGCGCATTGCCATTCTGGGCGGCACGCTTGGCAGCGCGGCACTCAGGGCAGCGGCTGGGCTTGTTCTGGAAGCCTTTCTCAGCAAAGAAAGCCTGCTCAGAAGCGGAGAAGATGAACTCACGTCCACAGTCACGGCAAGTAAGTGTTTCATCCTGATACATGGTATAAAACCTCCTGAAGTGGTAAATAAAAAATCTGTTGCCCATCCGGATGCCAGGCAGAACTTTATGGCTTACTGCAGGAGCGAGTATATACCACTGGGAAAGTCTTGCAAGGGGTCTGGGGAACGAAAGATATTATATCATAACTGTTACAAATTGTACAGTCCCCGGAAGGCACATAAAAACTGTTACGATTTTCCGGCCTGCAAGGAAATATAAAAATAATGCTGGAAGATCATTTACCAAATGAAAAAAATGGATACAATACTATCGGTAATTTCATACATAGCTGTGAATGGAGGAGACAC
>CAMNGW010000048.1 GCA_946538615.1 uncultured Clostridia bacterium | reverse complement strand
GGTTTTCAGCCTCTTTGTCCATTCCCTGAGCGTCTTAATAGGGATCAGGGAATAGCTCCAGCTTTCTCCCCCCGTCCGGATCTGCTCGATGGCATGCTGCAGGGCATAAGCCTGAAAACAGCTGCCGTAATTGGTCGTATGGTCATAGGTGATTCCATAGATGCGCAAAGGACAGACCCCCTTCATGTGCCCGGATCACCGCAGGTATTTTTTCAGCAAAACCAGCATCTTCCTGGGCATTTTTTCCTTTGCCCAGAGCTTGAAACGGGTGGGATTGTAGAGATATCTGTGTTCCGCGGCCTTCCAGCCCTGGCTTTTCAGCGTTTCAAAAAAACCTTTCCGGATCGCCGGGATGCGGTAAATCTTTTTCTCATCCGTCAGCGTCAGGTTGTTTTCCCCGGCGATATCTTCGGGACGTGTCTCTGTAAGCTCCAGAGCGTCCCGCACCTTTCCGAGAAGGTCAGCGCCCTTTTGCGTGTTGACAAGCAGCGCAGAAACGCCGGCCCTGACGTCCATCTCAGGATGGTGCTTTTCCACACCCCAGAAATCGCCCACAGTGATGTCTTCCTGCCTGTCCCTGTATCTGTATGGACAGTGGTAGCAGCTCAGGCGCAGAATGACTTTTGTGTAGAAGGAAAAATAATAGGGATTGCTGATATAGGTCTCACACACCCTCTTGTGCGCACCCTGGTAGGTGATGTGGACGCCCGCGCCATGCTCCCTTTTGTCGCGGAACCTGAAATCCAGCTCCTTAAGGGGCACCTTCCCGGAAATGGTCTTCAGATAGGCTCTGAAGGCAAGCGGGCTGGGTGCGCCGCCGCACAGGAAAGCCATGGTAATAAGCCCGGGATAGTCTTTTTTCAGGACGTTTTTCAGTCCCGCCACCTGGCAGGGCATGCCGGTGAACAGCACCGTCTTTCCCGCCTCGAGGTCCGCCTCTGCGTCCTTGTAAGCATTTCCTGTCCAGCTCGAAACATATTTCGAGCCGCGCATCCCCTTCAGCTCTTCCTCATTTTCTGCCCTTCTGAAGACAGCCGTGTACTTTTCGTCCCACACGCAGCCGTATACCGCACCGCCCTTGCGGAACACTTCCCGGGCAAAGGCCGTGAGCAGGCCGCCGGATGTGCTCTCACCGAGGGCGTCCCTGTCGCGCAGCTGTGCGGCATAGGCTTTCTGTATGGCATGCGTCTGAGGGGGATTGACGGCAGGACACACTTTCCGGCACATGCCGCAGTTCTTACACTTATCCTCCTGTACCTCCGGGACAGGGAACCCTTCTTCATCCTCGCGGAACACTATGGCCCTGAAGGGACATGCCTGCGCGCAGGCCCCGCATCCCGTACAGGCATCACGCTCTGTAATCTTCATATACTGCACCGTCACTTAAAATATTTGCATTTTTCCAGGCCCTCAGACTCCTCAGAAGCTCTTCTGTCGCGCAGTTCCACATGCTTCACGATCTGCACGTCCACAAGGATCCATCTGAGCACAAACGCCTCAAGGAACATTTCAATGACCGTGTGTGACATGTATTCATGAAAGCAGCTGTAAAAGTACATAAAGAACGAATAAGCCACATAGCTGTAGATCAGCAGGACAAAATCCATGGGATGGGCAGACACTTTTTTCCGGACCCTGCAGTAAAAGGCCGTGTAAAAGATTCCAAAACCCACCACGGCGAAGAACATGCCCACAGGTCCGAAATCGGTATAGGGTGCCCGGAGCACTGTTGTGGCGTTCCCGATCTCCTGCCCCGTGGGTGAC
Source organism: uncultured Clostridia bacterium (assembly GCA_946538615.1). GTDB lineage: Bacteria > Bacillota > Clostridia > Christensenellales > Aristaeellaceae > UBA2943. The sequence continues at coordinate 16,479 of CAMNGW010000048.1, read as the reverse complement.
ATGAGAAATTCGGAATAAAAATTATATCTGCCCGGCCAGCGGAAGAAAACCGACGTGGTTAAGAACAGGTTATAAAAGGTCCTTCCTCCCCATACCGGCGGAGGCTCTATGGGGCCTTTCAGGAACACATCAAAAGCAGCCATGGGACAGCCTGCATAAAACGTCACATAATACAGAGGGTCGGCCTGTGAGCTCCTTCCCGCAAGTTCCCGGACGGCGGAAAAGACCCCACCAAAAGCCACCACAGAGACAGCCATGCCTATGATCATTCTCCTGGTCCTGCTGTTTTTCTTCCATCCCAGCGACCGTTTCATCGTAACATAATAGGTGATCAGGACGACCAGAAAAATACGGATGATTTCTGCACGCGCACCCTGAAGAAGGATCATGGACGAATGCAGAAGAACCGGGGCCAGGTTGAGCAGCGTCTGCCTTTTGGGCGCAGCCAGATTGTTCCCGATGATGTATGCGTATACCAGAGCGGCCACAAAACTTAAGCTGACCATGTTTTTCGTCATCATGGACATAACAACGACATCCATGTTCTCCATGGCATGGCGTCCTGTAAGTTCCCGGTAGCGGGCCACCGCCTGGAGCCAGTCTGAATAGCCCGTGATCCTCCGGATCTCCTGGAAAAGAAGGTACATGGTTATCAGCTGGAACAGGCAGACGATCAGCGTCTTGATCCTTTCAATTTCGATAAAGGTTGCCGGGGCCTGTGTACAGGCGAGCTCAAAGCCCCTGAGCCTGTTTGTACAAAGGACTGCAATGATCCCGCCGATAATGAACCCTGAGATGCCCACGGTGACAATGACAACCGTGTAGCCGGAAAACTCCAGGCCCCATCTCTGTTCGTTGTAAAGCGTGCACACCGACCCCATCAGAAAGCCGAGTGAGATCACCGTGGGCGGGGCCATGATGTCCCTGTCGAAGATGAAAAAAGAAATAGCCGATAATAAAACCAGGATGAGTACCAGTAATAGAAGCAGACGGACCCCCCCTTTCTGATCTGTCAGATGTGGAAATCGCCCTGCAGTCCTGTGAAAAAAGAAAGGCAGCCCACGACATGGCTGCCCGCATACACATTGTGCTTACTTTTCCATCAGGGCCACAATGTCTCCAACTGTCTGGAAGCCTTTGATCATTTCACCGGTGACCTTGACACCAAACTCATCCTCCATCAGAACGATCAGAGAAAGCTTGGCCATGGAATCATATTCGTCCACGTCATCAAGGTCCGTATCCACAGAGAGTGTCCCTTCGTCAAGCTCCATCATGTCCTCAAGCAAAGCCAGTTTTTCACGTTCCGTCATGTGTGTGTCCTCCATCTGTATAATCTATATCTCTATCAGTAAAAGATGATATTGATACCGGTGTTACAAGGACTCGGGGTCCTTCAGGTTGCCATACTCGTCAGCAATCTCGGGGTCAGGGTCCGGATAGCCGTCATCGTAGGTGTCATAGCCGTCCTGCATGGGCAATATCGCCTTTGTATCGATCTCGAACCCGGCCACGCCCCATGACAGTCCCACCCCAAAGGAGCTTGTCAGGAACCTGACCGTCTTCTCCTCGGCGTCCTTCCCGTATTTATCGACAATGGCCAGCGGCACAGAGCATCCACTCGTGTTTCCGAACCGGTCAAGGCACACCGGGACCTTGTCCATCGGCATCCCGACACGCTTGGCAATCGTTCTGAGGATCATCATGTTCGCCTGGTGCAGTACAAGGTCGTCATAGTCCCCGATCTGTGTCCCTGTCGCGGCAAGGTAATCCTCGATGATCCTGGGCACCTCATTGATGGTGAAATTGAACACGGCGATATCGTCACCAGGAGGGGACTTGAAGCTGATCGGATGCTTCCATCCGCCATAGGGGAAGGACAGCACCTTGTGAAGCGTCCCGTCGCTCATCATGGCCGCGTCGAAGCTCTTTCCCTCCTCCTTTTCCAGAAGGACAGCCGCACTGGCATCGCCAAAAAGCAGTCCTGTGTTCGACGAGAGGACTCTTCTCGTAAACATGCGACCGCGGGCAAGGGTGTCACCTATGGTTACCACCGCTTTTTTGGCCGTGGAAGTCTGCAGAAGACTGGCCGCAAGGGAAACGCCGTAGACAAAGCCTGAGCAGCCCAGATTGACATCAAAAACAAGGCAGTCCTTCGTCAGCCCGAGCCGTTTCTGGAGCACCATGGCCGAGGAGGGTGTACGGTAGTCCGGCGTCTGGGTCAGATTGATCAGGACACCGACTTCATCAGGCGTATAGTAGCCCGCGTCCATGATCTGCTTTGCAGCCGTAAAGGAAAAGTCCGCAGCCGTCTGGTCAAAACCGCTTTTCCTCTTCTCTTTGATCCCCGTATTTTTCATGAAGTTTTTGATATACTTCGGATCAGGATTGTCCATCTCGCTCATCACATCGATCACCGTCGGCGGCACAGATGCAGCGATAGATGTAATTTTGACTCCCTCATGATGACTAAAAATCATTGTGTTGTTCCTCCATTATTCAGCAGCAGGCAAAGCCACCGTCAACCGGCAGATGGACGCCCGTGATCCTCCGGGATGCAGGCGAAAGCAGGAAGATGATGGCGTTGGCCACATCCGAGGGAGCATTCATGCCCAGAAACTGCCTGGGATTTGCCTGGATCTTCATCTCGGTGTCCTTCATGGTGGCCTTCAGCGCCATGAATTCCGTGTACATGGCCGTTTCCGTAGCGGCAGGCTGAACTGTGTTCAGGCGGATGCCCTTTTCACCGAGTTCCTTGGCCAGACAGCGCATGGCACCGTCCATGGCGGCTTTGGAAGCCCCGTAGGCAGCCTGGGCCGTGGCCCCGTGTGTCGCTGCAATGGAGGAGATGCCCACCACGCTCATGCCTTCATTGTAACGGCCCTTCTTGCTCAGTACCCTTGTGATTTCAAAGTAGGAATAGAAATTGACGAGCATGATTTTGTGCAGACGCTCGTATTTGTAGTTGATCAGCGGCAAGTTCTTGACGATTCCTGCACAGTGCACGAAGCCATCAAAGGGCCCTGTCTGTCTGACGATGTCAACCACAAGCTCTTCAAGTTTTTCTACTTCCGATAAATCCACAGTATGGATGCTGTGTCCCTCTCCCTCAAGCATGGACAGGGTTTCCTTCAGCCCTTCCTCCTGCAGGTCCATGACGGAGACCTTTGCGCCGAGTCTGCTCAGAATCACTGCTGTTTCTCTGCCTATACCGGAAGCACCGCCGGTAATCAGGATGTGTCTGCCGGTCATTTGGATAAAATCCATGGCACGCGGCCTCCTCTGAAATGTTCATATATATAATAGCATATTCGCTGTCTGGCTTCAATTCCTGCAGGAACCGTCATATACCGAGTGAATGCAGGGTGTCTTCCAGCGTTTTCAGGTTCTCCACACGATGGATGTCGACGCCTTTCAGCGTCTTTTTCACAAGGCCGGACAGCGTCTTCCCCGGGCCGCATTCAATAAAAGTGTCCACACCGTCCCTGACCATCTCCTCCAGCGTGTCCGTCCATCTCACGGGCGACATGGTCTGTCTGACCAGGAGCTCCCGGAAATGCTCTTTCCCAGTGCGGGGCTTTCCGTCCACGTTCATGTACACTGGGAGGGCGGCGTCTGAGAACGCCATGCTCTCAAAGGCTGTGCCCAGTTTCCGGGCGGCCGGTTCCATGAGCGTACAATGGAAGGGCGCGCTCACCGCCAGCCTGACGCACCGCAGTCCCAGCCCTTCCGCCAGGCTTATGGCGGCGTCCACACCTTTTGCCGTGCCGGATACCACCGTCTGGACCGGGCTGTTGTAATTGGCCACAGCCACATAAGCCTCCTGTACCTGAGCACAGAGATCCTCAACCTGCTGTGCACTGGCACCGATAAACGCCGCCATGGCGCCTTCTCCAGGGGCCACAGCTTCCTGCATGGCATCTGCCCGGAGCTGGATGAGGCGGAAAGCCTCATCGGGCTGAAGGACGCCGGCATACGTCAGCGCCGCATACTCGCCAAGGGAAAAACCGGCAAGGCAGTTCCCCTCTATGCCATGGGCACGCAGCGCGTAGGCTGCGGCAAGGTCCGCGGCCAGCATGCACGGCTGTGTGTTGTGCGTCAGGTTCAGCTCTTCCTGCGTCCCGCTGAAGCACAGCCCTGAAATGTCCCGGCCAAGCGCTGCGTCCGCTTTCTCAAAGATTTCCCTGGCTGCAGGCTCCGCATCATACAGTTCCTTCATCATGCCGGGAGCCTGTGCCCCCTGCCCGGAGAATAAAATAGCTATTTTCATGACATGCTCCTTATTGCGCTGTACCTTACTCGATCTCCGCAATTCTCCTTGCGGGATTGCCAAGCACAGTCGTGTGCGGCTTGACATGGGTGAACACAATGCTTCCCGCGGCAACCGTGGCGCCATCGCCAATCTTCCGCTGCGGCACAACAAACACGTGTCCGCCGATCCTGACCCCGGACCCTATGGTGCACCCGCCGCTGATCCCGGTGCCGGGCATAATGGATGAGTAATCGCCTACGGTCACATCGTGTCCGATGTTGACCATCTGGTTCATGACCACGCCCGCCCCGATTTTACAGTTGACCGAGATCGTCACACCCCCGTACAGCACGCACCCGGGGCCGATTTCCGTATGGGGCCCGATGAACCCGAAGCCCTGGTAGGCGATAATGGTCTCAAACACCACGCCCTGCTCCGTGAGCTTCTCCTGGATGTTTTTCTTGATTTCCGGGTCAAGTATGGTGCAGGTGCAGACCGCTTCCTCTTTATGATCCAGGATCCATTCATGCCTGCCCAGGTACGGATACCCGTTGATCATATCCCCTTCCTTGAAGCGGGGCGAATCATCCAGGAAACCGAGCAGCTCATAATGCGGTCCGTTTTTTGTTGTGTTCAGCACCTCAATGATGGAAGCCACTTCTCTTCCAAGACCACCGGCCCCAATAAGCACAATCTTCTTTGCCATATTTCTGCTCCCAGCTTTTAGAAAGTATCCAGTGTCTCTCAGCTTACTCTGGTTCGTATTCTTCTTCTCCCATGAACTCACTCATGGTAGCCATGCCCTGGGCATTGATACCCTCGCGCATTACAACGGTCTTCAGTGTCTCAAATATGATTTTCCAGTCGCCGAGGAATGTGATATGGTCAACGTATTTTATGTCCCAGTCAAACTTTTCCTTCCAGGTGATGGCGTTCCTGCCATGGACCTGTGCAAGTCCTGTAAAGCCCGGTCTGACTTCGTGGCGCCGCGCATGGTACCTGTTGTACCTTGGAAGGTACTGTACCAGCAGCGGGCGTGGACCGACGACCGACATGTCCCCTTTGAGCATGTTCAGCAGCTCAGGGAGCTCGTCGAGCGAAGTCGCACGCAGCCTCTTTCCGAAACCCGTCAGCCGCTTTTCGTCCGGCAGCGGGTTCCCGTTCTGGTCTTTCTCATCTGTCATGGTGCGGAACTTGTAGAGCCTGAAAATCTTTCCGTCCTTGCCAGGCCTGTCCTGGGTAAAGAGGACCGGCGAGCCCAGCTTGCACCTCACAAGCACGGCAACAATCAAAAGAACCGGTGACAGAACGATCAGGGCGAGCAGAGCGCACAGAAAGTCCTGTATCCTTTTGACATACTTTTCATAGGGTCCATAGGGTTTATGGTTCATTCGTTCCTCACCACTTCAGCTCTGGCCCGCGCTGCAGCGCAGGCCTATTTGGGGTCTTTTTTTCAGGGAGCAGACATAAGGCGGTCCTCACGTCAATCCTTGATACGCATCTGCTCTGCCCCCTGGCAGTTCTCCGGCACATTTTCTTTCAGCGCTGGCAGGCCGCATCCATCTCCCTGAGGTACTTTTCAATGACGATTTCACGGCTGAAAGACTTCTCCACTTTTTCCCTTCCGGCCTTCCCCATCTTCTCGCGCTCCTCAGGACTCAGCTTAAGAAAGTCTTCCAGTACCCGGATGAGGTCGGCACTGTCCCGCTCCCTGACAAAAAAGCCGTTGACGCCTTCGTCAACCACTTCCCGGCTCCCCGGCCGGTTCGTGGTGATCACGGGCCTTCCTGTCGCGGCGCTTTCCAGAAGGATATTGCTGATCCCTTCCGGGTAGTAGGTGGGATGGACTGTACAGGCAATCGTGGGATAGACTTCGGCCATCCTGCCCGCGAACCCGTGATAAATCACGGTCCCATCTTCCTGCAGTTTTTTCAGCTTTTCCTGATACTCTTTTTCACAGACACCATAGATATGGAACCGGGTCTCCGGGTGCTTTGCCCGTATGGCGGCGGCAGCATCGAAGTACTGTTCAATGCCCTTTTCTTTCATGAGCCGCCCGATATAGGCAAAATCGACGGTATCCCCTTTGGGGTACGGGCTGAGGCTGAACTGCTGCAGGTTGACGCCCGAGCCCGGGATCAGCTCATGGGGACCGTGCACAAGGCGGTGGTCAACGAACACCTGCTCGTTGGCACTGTTCTGGAAGAACACCTTCTGGGCCTTCCTCAGCCCCATCCTGTACAGGGCAAGGCTCACAGTCCGCAAAACGCCTTTGCTCTCAAGGGCAGACCCGATACCCGTGATGTTCGCCACATAGGGGGTCCCCGTCATGGCGCACGCCATACCGCCGTAGATGTTCGGCTTGATGGTATAGGTGAACACGATATCCGGTCTGATCTCCCTGATCAGCTTCCTGTAAAACATGAGGAGCCTGAGATCCTTGACGGGGTCCGTACCGTGGGCATCGAAGGCACAGGGCACGTACTTGCAGCCTATGGTCTTCCAGTAGTCCACGTTGACACCTTTGGGCGTGCACAGATAGGTTTCCCCTTTTTTCCCTGCCGCCTCAATGACTTCCCGCCTGAACTGGTACATGCCCACAGAGTTGTTGGAAAGAAACAGCACTTTCACTTTTTCATCTTCTCCCATGAAAGGACTTGCCGCAGTGCTCTCAGTCAAAGCACATCCGGATCACTTCGATCACGGCATCCTGCTCATACTCGCTCATCTTGATATCCGAGGGCAGACAGATGCCGCGCTGGAACACGTCTTCCCCGACGCCGGTGGAGATAAAATCATGGTCCCTGAAAAATGGCTGGAGGTGCATGGGCTTCCAGATCGGGCGGGACTCTATGTTGTACTCCGCCAGCTTCTGGAGGATCTCGTCCGGGCAGGATTTCCCGGGCTCAGAACGGAAAGTGGAAGATGTCGCCGTGCGGACCTGTTCGCACATGGCCTCAGGGTTCACCGTCAGGCAGGAGAGCCAGAAGTTGGGGTGGGAGTCCTCAAGGTACGGGTTCATGGTGACCGGAAGGTCCGCGAGCCCGCGCTGGTAGCGCCGGTAGATCCTTTCCTTCCTCTCCCGGTGGTCCTCCAGATGGCGCAGCTGGCCCCTTCCGATCCCGGCGACAATGTTGCTCATGCGGTAGTTGTAGCCCAGTTCCTCGTGCTGGTACCACGGGGAGGGCTCACGGCTCTGCGTCGCCCAGAAGAGCGCCTTCGTCCGCTTTTCCTTCTCACGGGTGATCAGCATCCCGCCGCCGGAGCTTGTGATGATCTTGTTGCCGTTGAAGGACAGAATGCTGTATTCGCCGAACGTCCCGCATTTCTGTCCTTTATAATCCGAAGCCATGGCCTCCGCCGCGTCTTCAATAAGCACCGCCCCGTGGTCACGGCACACTTTCATGATCTCGTCCATTCTGGCCGGCGTGCCGTACAGGTGCGCAAGGACCACAACCTTCGCCTGCGGGTACTTCTCAAAAGCCTTTTCCAGGGCTTCCGGGGACATGTTCCAGGTCTCCGGTTCGCTGTCGACAAATACCTGCACGCCCCCTTCGTAGGTGATGGGGTTGACAGTCGCGGCAAAGGTCAGGTCCGAACAGAGGACCGGGTCGCCTTTTTTGACGCCGGCAAGCTTGACCGCCAGATGGATGGCAGCCGTCCCGCTGACTGTGGCAAAGTTGTGAAAACCGCCGCCAAGGTACTCGCTCACTTCATATTCAAAGCCGTCACAGTTGAACCCAAGAGGGGCTACCCAGTTCCTGGCAAACGCTTCGCTGATAAAATCTTTTTCTTCGCTGTGCATCGTTGGGCTGGACAGCAGAATTTTCTTTTCAAGTCTTTCCATAGCTTTTGCCTTTCCTGCTTTATTACATGCCGTCTTCGAAACTGAAATCGTACTTGACGGGGTACATGGACCTCTTGACAGGCTCCGCGAAGAACAGCTGGCCGGTGATCGTGCTCGTGCAGGGCTTCATATACGTGTTCTGCATGACCGTGGCATGGCTGGCGATATAGCAGAAGTCATCGATCTGCGTGTGATGCCCGATGACAGAGCATTCCGCAATAATGCAGCCCTTTCCAACCACGACGCAGGTGTGCACCAGCGCCATGGGCTCTACAATAGTGCCCTCCCCGATCTTTGCGGAGGGGGAGACATAGGCCAGAGGGTGGATGAGCTTGGGAATATGGTAGCCTGCTTCCTTCAGCCTGGCAAAGTATTCGGTCCGGATGTCAATGTTGTCGATGGCCACAATGGCATCCGAATACTGTTTTGTGAATTTCTCATACTCCGACAGTTTCCCGATGGCAATCGGTTCATAGTCGTCGAGATAATCGATCGCCTGATAATGTCCCACTGTTTCCGCGATCTCCCTGGTAACCTGTCCGAACTGGCCTGCGCCTAAAATCAAAAGATTCTTTGACATGGTTTCCTCCGCTATACATGAAAATTTCCGGTAAACACCGTCTGCCTCTCTGTGTCCTGCATCAGCGGGACTTCCTGCCCACGCGTCTGACAAAGGCCCAAAGCGCCCTGCATTCTTTTCTGTAGAACAGGAGGGAGAAAAGAAGCACGATCAGCGCGCTGGCCGCCCCTGTCACAAGGGACGAGAGGATCCAGGCGGGATAGCTTGCCGATGAGGCCTCAGGCAGGAGCATCCCCACACCGATGATGGCAGCGATTTCAAGAAGGGCTATGCAGCCTTTCCGGACCTCTGTCTTAAGGCCCTTGTGGTCCTCAAGCAGTCTGTCATGGTAATAGAAGATATACTGGATGGTCCTGAACGCCATGGAAACAAGGGTCCCGATGGCCACGCCGATCAGACCGCAGAAGGAAGCAAGGACAACCGAAATCACGATGTTGAGCACAGCTTCCATGATCGCGCCGTTGCGCGTCTGCCTGAAGTGCCCCGCTGCATACACGGCATACTGGAAGGGCATGCGGATGCAGTAGAACCCCTCGGCGATGAGCATGATCACGCCAAAGGACGGCCTTAAGTAATTGACGTCCGTGACGCCTCTGGTGTAGAGCCTGATAAAAGGTGACACGACGAGGGCAGCTGTGGTAAAGAGGACGACAGCCACCTGCAGCGACAGGGTCGTGCACAGCCCCACCCTGTCCCTGAGGGTCTCCTTCTCCCCTTTTGCAATCATGTTCCCGAACGCCGGCTCAAGGCTTGCTGAGAACATGTTCACAATTTTGGAGCAGCCGGAGACGGCCAGCATGTAGACCGAATAGACCGAGACTTCCCGCACGTTCGTGAGGATGGTCAGAACGGCGATGTCCGTGTTCTTATGGATGAAAAAGGCAATGTGCTGGGCCAGTCCGTCCCAGCGCTGCCTGAGGATCTCGTTCCTCGGCTTGACCGTCCTGTCGATCCGGTAATGGCGGCGCACATAGAAATAAAGGATCATGGGGCGGACGGCATAGACAAAGGCCGAGCACAGCTTGACTGTGTGGATGCCCGCCCCGAGATTGATCAGGACAATGGTGACCACCATGTTGAGAAGGACGGAGACCGCATGCAGGAGAAGTGATATGTACTTCCGCTGGTCCGCCTGTGCCACCGTCTGGCTGGTGATGCCAAAGTAGTACTGAATGAAGGTACCAAAGGCCAGGATCAGGATCAGGGTCGCCGTATAGGCCCACTCAAACTCATTGTTCACCAGAAGAGGAAAGAGCATGGCGAGCAGCGCGATATAACCCAGGAAAATATAGGAAACTTTCCTGTAAAAGTTTTCAAGCGCATTGACCGCCCCGCTCAGAGCTATGGTGTCCCTGTCTGCAAGCGGCTTGTAAAGATTGGCTCTCCCGATGGCCCCGATCCCGGATTCGATCAGAGCAATGTAGCTCAGGAACTGGGTGATCGAGGAGATCAGGCCGTTCACGCCCGATCCATAGGCATGGATCACATAATGGGGAACGATAAAGCTGCTCACGGTAACAATGACCAGTTCCACGATGGAAGCGAGCAGGTTGTACATCACTTTTTTGCTGCGCATCTCGTCACACTCTCACTGGGGACAGATCTGCCTCATGCTTTTTTCCTGTATTCTTTCAGATAGACAAACAGAGCCGCGGGCCAGAGCAGAACCGCCCAGATTTTTCTTTTTGTGTTTTTCAGCCATGCCCTGTCCCTGGCGATCAGACACCCGCACAGGTACATCACGCCATGCTTGGCAATCAGACGCGGCTTCCTGGACAGATCAAAGTACCAGAGCTTTGCCCTGCTGTACCCCCGCGGGTTCTTCATGATCACTTTTTTCTTGTTCCTGGTGAGCCCGTCGTCGGTGTACTCGCATATGCAGAACCTGGTGTGGGACACTTTGTATCTGTGCTCCTGCGTGATGCTGAACATCATCCAGGATGGCGGTACAAACTTCTCCCCCTCAAACTCGGGAAAGCGGAACCTGGTGAGAATCTCTGTCTTATAAAAACAGATGAATTCCGAGCGTACGTTCTCGGTAATCAGAAGGTCCTCCGCTGTAGCAAGGTCCCAGCGGTCAGGGATCTCCCTTCTGCCTGTGACGATGCCGTCCTCATGAGAGCGCAGCGCAAGGACCCCGCAGATCCCGTCATCGTCCCGGATGGCTTCAAGCTCCTTCAGCGCGTTCTCCACCGCGTCCGCCACAAACAGGTCATCCGAGTCCAGGCACGCCGTGTAAGGCGTGTCCAACAGGCCCAGGGCGAGGTTCAGGGCAGATGCCTTGCCTCCGTTGGGCTTTTTGACGTACCGGATCTCCATTTTCCCTTCGCTGACCCATTCCCCGACAATATCCTCCGTACGGTCCGTCGAACCGTCATCGATAATCATCCACAGAAAGTCCTGGCAGGTCTGCTTCAGCAGGGAACTGTAGCAGTTCCCCAGGGTGTCCCTGCGGTTATATGTCGGTGTGACAATGGTCATCTTTTTCATGAAATATCCCTCTTAACCGGAATCTCTGGCCCGGATGATGTGAAAAGCGAGTCAGTATTCTTCCTGACTCGTTATGGCGGCTACTGTCTGTATTTGATCACTTTTGCCGGATTGCCGGCGACGATGCTGTTTTCCTCGACATCATGGGTGACGACCGAAGCCGCTCCGATGATGCTCCCACTCCTGACTGTCACGCCCGCCAACAGCGTCGCGTTGGCGCCGATCCAGACATTGTCCTCAATGGTGATCTTCTTCCTCTCGATGGCCTGTTCTTTGATGGGAACCGTCAGGTCATCATATCTGTGGTTGAAGGAGATGATGGATACATTGCGGGCAATGGAGACATCGCTGCCGATTTCAATGCCCCCGTCCGCATCCAGGTAGCAGAGAGGATGGATGCTGACATTGTCGCCAATGGAGAGGCCGTAGGTCTTGGCCAGGTACACATTGGGGTAAACCGATACGTTATCGCCCACATGCTTTGCCAATGTCCTGAGCAGGGCATAGCGCACGGCAAGGCCCCTCACGCCCTTGGTGTCCCTGTAGTGGATGAGAAGCTTGACCCGGGCGCTCCTGGAAAACAGGCTGAATATCCGGGTAAGCAGACTGATCAGCCGTTTATGTTTCTGAAATTTTTCTCTTCCGCGTACCCGCATCTCTCGGCTTCCTCTGTATCCGTATTTGCCGTGGGCTACTCCTCATCATAGAGAAATTCGTTCATGGCTTTCTTGTTGGCTTCCTTGTCCACAATGTGCCCTTTGGCGCCCGCGATGATATCGTATGGCTGGGTCGCCTCAAGGGGCATCACGGCGATCTTCAGATTGTCAAACACGTTCACGCCCTGCCTGGCTGCCGCATACGCCACTCTGGCCAGCGCGAGGGAAATCGAGTTGATTTCCTCTTCGTTCAGGTTGTTGTAGGACATCTGGAAAATCGGGCCCATCTGCTGGCGGAAGAAGGCGTGATCCTCCGGCGTCATCTCGTCGAGGTTGATCAGCCGCTTGCCCTGCACCTCCGGCTTGTCCGTCTCATCGGTATAGAAGGCGACCCTGTCGGCGATCTGTTTGGACACGCTTTTGAACAGGCTCTCGATGACTTCCACGTCCCGCTTGCAGCAGTTGTAGACGCTGTCGTACTGCAGCCATCCGTAGGCCACTGCCTGCAGGCCGTTGAGGAACGTCTCAGGGCCGAACTCGTTGAGGTAGTATTCCTGCGCGAGCATGTCCACCACCATCTGGCTGAGCAGTCCGGAGCCCGCCAGGGCCTGCAGCTGGGCCTTCTTGGAGGCCACCATGCCGTTGAGGGCATTTCTCTCCGCCCTTGAGACATCCACGGTAACCCCGCCATAGGCATCAATCAGGCTTGCCAGGTTCAGGTAGTTGAGGGACATGTATTTGGTGATGCCCGTCTGGAAGTTCGCGTTGAACACCTTCATGGCTTCCTCGGCGCCATTGTTGCGGTAGGGCATGTCAATGCGCTGGGGCGCATCGTATCCTTCGTAATCGATAAAGGTGTCCCACGTGAACATCATCAGGCGGATCTTCCCCTCAACGGGGTGCATGGACACCACCATCAGCGTATTGCCGGCATTGCCCTTGTCGTTGTTCATGCCTTCATTGCAGATCAGGAGGAACTTGATCCAGTCTGCTCCGGGGTCGTCCTCGGCCTGTGCGGGGATCCACACAGGCGCAAGGCACAGCGCCAGAACAAAAGCCATAAGTCTCGTCAGCATACGTTTCACTCTGCCGCCTCCTTATTGCGGGGATGTACCCAGCGGGTTCCTGTCCTTGTCATAACGGTTGGTGACAACCAGGTTTCCGTTGCTGTCATAGTAGCCGTTCCAGCCGGCCACCCCGTTTTTGTCGTTTGTCAGTTTGTTGTAGCGGTCCAGATAGCGCTCGGAAATCAGGCGCCCTTCATTGTCATAGGAGCGCTCCACGCTGGAATAGCCTTCCTTGCAGTTGGTCTGGGCATGGATATTGTCGTAATAGCCTTCCCAGATATGGTTCCCGTTTTCGTCGTCTTCGTACTCCAGAATGGCATAGCCGTCTGTCGTCGTCACGGGGTTCCCGTTTTCATCCACAAAGGTTGTCTCGCGCACGCGCGTGACCGGATAGTAGACCATATAGATGCCCCACGCACCGTTCACCCGTGCCGTCGGCTGCAGGTTGGTGTCCAGATAATACTCGTAGTACTTTTCCACCTGGGCTGAATTGCTCAGGTCATAGTCGTAGCGGACAGCCGCGTAACCGGACTCGGTCATCGTCAGTTCGCCGTTCTCGTCCAGCCATGTCTCCAGCTCCAGGTTGCCGTAGGCGTTGTACGTCTTCTGGGTGGCATAGGCGCCGTTGACCTGCGCCGCATTGCCTGCCGCGTCAAAGTACTGTTCGTCGGAGACCATGTTTCGGCTGGTATAGCCGCGCACCACGCGGACGATCCCCTCAGGTCCCTTGGCCGGGTTCCCTTCAAGGTCCTGATACACGCTCTCAATCACGCGGTTGTAATGGTCATAGGTCTGCAGGGCACATACACCGTTGCCCGTCTCATCAAGACAGAGCATGGTGTAGGTCCTCTTCTCCTTGTCCTCGCTCACCAGGGTCCGGCGGCTGTAGCCGTGGATGGCCACCGGGTTCCTGAAGGCATCGATGTACCTTTCTTCCTGGATCTTGCCACTTTCCGTATAGGTCAGGAAGTGGGCGGCATAGCCGTCACGGTTGTTCACGGGGCGGTCATATTCATCGAAGAATTCTTCCGATACCAGGCGGTCCTGGTCATCATATTCTGTGAAGACAGCCGCATACCGTTCGTCCTGCGGGGTGACGCCCATGGCGAGGGTATTGAGGAACTTCTCACTGGTCAGGTTGCCCAGTGCGTCATAGGTATACACCGCCATGGCATAGCCGCTGCTGATATCGGTCAGGTTGTTCTCCACGTCATAATAGGCTTCCTCGGTGACGTTGCCCAGCTGGTTGTAAGCCGTTGTCTTTTTCCAGTAGCCCTGGCGGCACACGGTCGGGTTGCCCTGGCGGTCATAGAAGCTCTGCGCGATTTCACGGCCGGCCAGGTCGTATTCAAAGCGCTTCTCGGCATACTCGCTGCGGTAGGACACAGGATTGCCCGAACCGTCGTAGTACTGGATGCTGAGCACGCGCCCGTCCCTGTCCACTTCCCGGAGCAGTACAGAGTACAGGTCCGAGGTGTGAATGGCAGGCTTTCTCTGGACCGTGTAGAGCCGCTCCTCAACGCAGTGGTTCCTCACGTCGTACCCGTACGCAATTTCCGCGTACCCGTACTGGTTCCATGTCAGACTGCCCTTTTTGTTGTAATAGCTGATACGGGTCCTGTTGTCATTGTTGTCATATTCATAGCTGACGCTGCTGATGCCGTTTGAGAGCATGACCGGCTGTCCCTCGGTGTCCAGGTAGTCCCGCCTGATCAGACGCTTTCTGGTATCCCAGGTGTTGCGGATCATGGCGTAGCCCTGACCGTTGAGCACCGGCTGGTCGTCTGAATCAAGGTAGATCTCCATGAGGACGGCGCCGGCCTTATCCACGTTGCGGATCACGGCAGAATAGCCGGATGAAATGTATGTCCGGTTGTAGGTATCGTCCAGGTAGGTGATGCCGATGACATACATGTTCTCATCATAGGTGTACAGGGAGGCAGCGTAGCCGTCCTTGAACAGGGTCGGCTGGCCGTCGGTATCCACATAGGTGGTGCGCCATACCTTGCCCTGTTCGCCGTATTCATAGCGGATGCCGGCATAGCCCGCGGAAATCGTCGTGCTGAAGCCAGAGGTATTCAGATAGGTCTCGCTTGTCCTTCTGTCCTGGTCGTCATAGCTGTAGACAATCGTCGCATAGCCCCTGGCCGTTTCCACAGGCTGGAGACCGCCGTTGAGGAACTCGATCCTCAGCAGGTTGCCGCGGATGTCGTATTCCCATCGCCTGGCCGCAATGCGGTCCGTCAGGCTGGCGATCCGTTCATTCTCGTCAAGATACTGCTCAAGGATCACGTGGTTATGTTCGTCGTATTCGCGCTGCCATACGCTGAAGCCCTCGGGCACCCTTGTCAGTTCGTCTTTCTCGTCAAGGTACCTCACCTGCAGCACATTGCCCGCGTTGTCATAAATGTAGCCAATGGCTGAGAAACCCTTCTTGCCCATCACGCGGCGGTCGGACTCGTTGAAGTAGCTCTCCTGTACCAGCCGGCTCCTCTCGTCGAACTCGTACCTGGCAATGGCATAGCCTTCGCCGTTGAGCACGATCATATCGTTAAAGAACCATTCCGACTTGATGCAGTTGCCTTTCACGTCGTATTCATGGGTGATCCTGTTGTAGCCGTCAGCGAGGATGGTGGGCTGGCCCTCAAAGATGTACCAGGCTTCCTCCGTGCAGTTGCCGGCATTGTCCCTTGCGTAGGTCACATAGCTGTAGCGGGAATCCTGCAGGATATAATGGTCTTCCTCGCCCAGATAGCTGACGCTGGTCAGGAATCCCTGACTGTTGAATGTCTGCACCCGGGTGGCCCAGCCAGCGTTCTGCACCAGCGCCTTGCCCTTGCCGTCAGAATAGCTTTCCCTGAGCAGGTTGCCCAGTTCATTGTACTCACAGGTTTTGAGCGCATAGCCCTTTGTGGAGATCACAGGTTCACCGTCAAGGCCTGTGTATAGCTCAGTGAGCACCTGGCCGTTGGCATTGTAGGTATAATCCACGCGCGCATAGTCGCCGCGGAGCATATAGGGCGTACCGCTCTCATCATAGTACGCTTCGGAGAGCAGACGACTGTCGATGTCGTATTCGCGCCTGACCTCGGCTGCGCCGGCAGCAACCGATGTCACTTTCCCTTCCGCATCCAGGTACACTTCGCGCACCAGGTTGCCCTTGACGTCATATTCGCAGATAAAGGACGCATAGCCGGAAGGGTTCTCAACGCTCTCCCCGTCTGTGCCAAGGTACTGCTCGGTGAGCATGTGCCCATCGCCGTCCCAGGTATAGTGCACCTCATGGTACCCCTCCGGGATCAGCTTCGGCTGGAGCGAGGCATTGTAATAGCTTTCAGAAAGCAGATGGCCGCCGGCATCGTTTACCGAGACCTTCCTGGCATAGCCAAGGGAGGTGTCCGCCGGGTTCCTGTCCGCACCGAGGTACGTGACGGTCGTGGTCAGACCCGTCAGGTCGTAGTCCGTGAGGATCACGGCGTACCCGTCACGGTTGACGATCAGGGAGCCGTCCGCATCATAATGGGCTTCCTCGCGGATCCTGCCCTCGCTGTCCACCTTGCGCTCAAAGGTCGCATAGCCCACAGAAG
>CAMNGW010000047.1 GCA_946538615.1 uncultured Clostridia bacterium | reverse complement strand
TCAGTTTTGATGTGTTTTTTGACATGTTGTCTCATTTCCGTAATTTCCTATAAAGAGAAAAAGGACGTCCCCATTTAGCCGGACGTCCTTTTTATAATTCATAATTATTTCTTGCCCTTTGCCGCTGCCTTTTTGGCGGGAGCCTTCTTGGCGGTGGACTTTGCAGCTTTCTTGGTCTTCTTTTCCACATTAGCTGCAGCACGGAGCTTTGCGCCAGCCTTGAAAATGGGCTGCTTGGAAGCTTCCACCTTGATGGATTCTCCTGTGCGGGGATTGCGGGCAGTGCGGGCAGCGCGCTCACGGACAGAGAAGGTGCCGAAGCCGATCAGCTGAATCTTTTCTCCCGCGGTGACGGACTCAGTCACGCTTTCCTGGAAAGCAGCAAGAGCCTTGGCAGCTTCGGTCTTCTTCAGGCCGGACTTTTCAGCCATCTTTGCGATAAGTTGTTCCTTGTTCATAGATAACAACCTCCCTATGTAATTTGCCTATTGACCTTATCGGTCGGCTAAGCCAAATATATTCCGGATTTCAATGGTTGTCAACAATCAAATGCAAGCCCTGCAACGGTTTCGGCCTTTTTACTGACAAAAAAACCTATCAGACGTTGTTTTTTCAGCGTTTTACACCCCTGATACCTGCCAAAAACCAGATTATTTCAGCATTCTTTTCCCCGATTTTTCCTAACTTTTTGTTCAATTCAACCATATTACAAGGTTTTCGTATGAACATATCGACGATTTTTTCTGTCCACCCCTGAAAAACATGGAATCTTCCGGTTTCATCGGATGATTCATGGACTTTCAGCCGTTCTTCCTGTATAATCTGAAACGCAGTTCCACGTTAAAAAAACAAAAGGAGGTTGTTTTATGCTTTTTTCCTGGATTCTTGCAATCATCGTCTGCGTTGGGACAGCGGTTTATGTGAGAAGCAATTACCTGCGCATCAAGAAAATGAATGAAGGCACCCTGGAGATGGCTGAAATGGCTGCGATCATACGCTCCGGTGCCAATACCTTTATGAAAACCGAGTACCGCACCATCGCCATTGTCGTCGCGGTGCTTGCCCTGGTTTTCTCTTTCTTTGTGGAAAAAACCAGCGGTATCACGTTCCTCATCGGTGCCCTTATGTCCAGCTGTGTATGCGTGCTGGGCATGAAGAGCGCAACATATGCCAATGTCCGCACGGCGAACCGCGCCAGAGAGACCCTGAGCATCGGGGAAACCGTTAAGGTTGCCCTCTGCGGAGGATCCATCTCCGGTCTGAGCGTACAGGCCTTTGGTCTGTGCGGCCTCGTGCTGGTCCTGGTCATCTGGGGCGGCGTTTCCCATGCCACAGATGGTGCCGGTCTGTTCGCCAAGCTCGGCAATATCAACGCCAGCATCCTGCGGATCTCCACTTATTCACTTGGCTGCTCCCTTGTGGCTATGTTCAACCGTGTCGCGGGCGGCAACTACACCAAGGCAGCTGACATCTCCGCAGACATTCTCGCCAAGATCCGTCATGACATGCCTGAGGATGATTCCCGTGTGCCAAACGTCATCGCTGACTTTATCGGCGACAATGTCAACGACATTGCCGGCAACTGCTCTGACCTCCTTGAGAGCTTTGTGGCCACCATTTCTGCCTGTCTGATGGTCGCCGTCATCCTTTACTCCAAGCACATTTCTGCTTTTACTTCCCAGCCCGAGCTGATCGAAGCCGCTTTCGGCAAAACGATCACCTACCCGATCCTCCTGGCCACCATGGGCCTGATCGGCTGTCTGGGCGGTCTCATCTATGCATCATACCGCAAGATGAGTGACAACCCTTCACGTGAGCTTAACCTTGCCACCTGGATTTCTGCAGGCAGCACAATTGTTCTTGGACTGATCTGTGCCCCCATTGTCTTTGCCGGAATGGACCCTGCTGTCATGGAAGCCTATGGTTTCCGCGCCGGCTGGGCGTCCCCATGGATCTGCTCCGTATTTGGCATCGCCAGCGGCATTGCCATCGGATCGATCACCGAATACTATACCTCCACCGATTTCAAGCCCACGCGCAAGCTGGCCGAGATCGCAACAGAAGGTGAAGCCTTCGTTGTCACCAAGGGCGACGCGATCGGCTCCCGTTCTGTTCTTCTCCCCGTCCTTGTAATCGGCCTTTCCCTGTTCATCTCCGGTAAAGTCTGCGGTACTTACGGTATCGCCATTGCCGCGCTGGGCATGCTTTCCTTCGTCGGTGCAACGGTATCCATCGATGCCTTTGGTCCCATCGCTGATAACGCCGGCGGCCTTGCTGAAAGCTGCCACCTCCCGTCCAATATCCGTGAAATTACGGATAAGCTGGACGCTGTCGGAAATACCACAGCAGCCATTGGCAAAGGATTTGCCATCGGTTCCGCAGCTTTTGCAACGGTTTCCCTGATTGTCTCCTATGTGGGCAACTATACGCCTGCCACTGAAGACATGGTGCTCAATATGGCAAGCTTTGTTGTCGTCGCAGGCGGCATCATCGGCGGCGCCCTTGTTGAATACTTCGCTGCCATGCTCACCGACAATACAATCGAATCCGCCCGCCTTATGGCTGACGAGGGCGACAGACAGCTGTCCGAACCCGGCGTGCTCGAAGGCGAGAAGGCTCCTGACTACAATAAAATGATTGAGCTCGCAGCACAGCAGGCCCTGAAGAAAATGCTCGTGCCTTCCGTTCTTGCCATGCTGATTCCTGTCGCTGGCGGTTTCCTCTTTGGTGTCGAGTTTGTCGGCGGTCTCCTCATAGGTGCCACGATTGTCGCCATACCGCGCGCCATTTTCATGGGCAACTCCGGCGGTGCATTTGACAATGCCAAGAAGTATATTGAAAGCGGCTCTCTCGAGGGCCACGGCAAAGGTTCTGCCGCCCACAAAGCCGCTGTGACCGGTGATACGGTTGGCGATACCCGTAAAGACGTTGTCGGCGTTGCGCTTGATATCTTTATCAAAACCATGTCCACAGTAGCCAATACGCTCGTCTCCCTCTTCAGCCATTTTACCCTCATCCGGTAAAATGACAGGTCAAGAAAAAACCTCTGCGCAATGCAGAGGTTTTTTCTGTTTCCATCTCATGTGCCTGCCTATATGTGCAGCCGGACGGCACAGTAGACAAGGGACAGGGCCATGATGGTACGTATCGCGCTCTGATGTTCCTGGAACATGGACTGCAGGCGGACACCTGCAAAAAGCCAGGGGAAATTGCACAGCGGGCAGGTCACGGACAGCAGGATGCCCGTCAGGAGCAGAGGGGGATAGTCCGTGGTATAGGGCAGGACATAGCTTGATAAAGCCGTCATGCAAAAGACCATAATCTTGACATTTGTCATCTGCACCAGGATTCCTGACAGAAAAGAGACTTTTTTCTTTTGCACCTCTTTTTCCTCCTGACCCTTCTCCCATAACGGTCTGACCATGTGCCAGGCAAGGTACAGAAGATAACCGCTCCCCAGCCATGAGAACCAGGTTACAAATGGTCCGAGCGCTGTACCAAGGAACCACGCAATGACTGTGCTTGCAAGCGAAATCAGGCTGAAGCCCGTGAAAATGCCCCACCACTGTCTCAGCGCCGCTCCGCGCCCGTATTCTAAGGCTGCCGCGAGGGAAGCAAGGTTTGCAGGACCCGGCGTGACAGATTGTACAAAGCAGAAAAAGATAAAAGAAGGAACCAGACGAAGCGGCATATCCAACCTCACACAAGCTTTTTTTCCATAGGGATACAGACAAACGTGTCACCGGAAACAACAGGCCCGCCGCATACTGTATAGCCTATGGCTTCGTAAAAAGCCGTCTTGTTCTCCCTGGCCTCAAGATGGGAAACGGAAAAGCCCAGTTCTTTTGCCCATTTTTCACAGGCGAGGACCAGCTGTGTCCCGATGCCCTGATGGCGGTAATCCGGGAGCACCACGATCCGGCCAAGCATCACGGCTGTCTCATCAAGGGGATAGAATCTTCCCGTGCCAACCGGGACGTTCCCATCTAAGGCAATCAGGAATTTTGTCTTTTCGTTATCCATGTCATGCGCATCGAACTCTTTTTCCAGAGGAATCCCGTGCTTCCTCGCCATAGCGGTTACACGCACAGACCAGGCGCCGCACTTGAGCGGGAAAGTGTCAGCTCTTCGGATCAACATATGCCCCATCACCTTCAGGCGCAAGTATACCACGCTGTATTTTACTTTCTCCAAAAAACGCAAGAAAAACAAAGAGAAGACGGAACTTTCCGCCTTCTCCACAATTGACTTTATACAGTCTTCATGGTCAAAAATTTCGTCATACAGTACCCAAGCTGGTTCCGGTACCGCACGCTGCATTCAGATCGGGTCCGGACCCGTCCGCGGCCTTTGTATCACAATGGGCCACGCTTTCATCCGGCTCTGAGGATCAGGGCATGTCCCGGAGCACCCATGCACCAATATGCCATCTTTCTTTACCGGATCCCGGTATAAGTGAAATCTTCAAAATAAGCATAATCCTGCCGTTCTTCGCCATTGCCTGACGCAAACATGCCCAGATAGGCACCGACAAACCCGCCGCAGCTCTCTGAGCCCATGAAACCGCCGTTGGCTGTGGCAACCACGCGTTCCCCGACGGAGAGAGTCCACTCCTGCTCCTGCGCACACAAAGTGAGAACTTCTTCCTGCCCGCAGACCTGCTCAGCCAGAACCTGCTGGACCCATTCCCCCTCTTTTCCCTGCCGGAACGCACGGACCGCACGGACAACGCTCTGCCCGTCCCTCCAGGCCATTTCAAGGCGAAGGGAAGCAAAATCATGCTGGAGAACCACCAGACCGCAGCTTGTCCCGGGTCCTTCCGGGAGCACAGCTTTTACCTGCGCCTGGCACACCATGTGCTGCTGCCTGCGCCCATAAAATCCCAGGGCACGTCCGGTGATTTCAACACCCTCATTGGGGGAGGATGGGATCAGTGGCGCACGGGTACAGCGGATCCCCAGACGGTTCCCGCTTTCCACCTTCACCGGGTCACCGTCCGGAGCAGGGGTTCCCAGATAGTTCCAGCACATGGCCCGGAAATCATCCGGGTCTTCCTGAGGAAAGACATGTTCGGGAAGGTCCGGTGCCGGGCAGGCAAAGTCCACATGGCCCATGCCCGGATTGACAACGGGCCAGTCGCCGCTGAAGTCCACGGGAGTGATAAATGTCTCCCTGCCCAGATTCAGATGGTACCCGCCGTACGGCCTTGAGGCAAGCATAACCATGTACCAGCTCCCGTCCTTGAGCTGTACCAGGTCCGCATGGCCCGTATTGCTTATGGGGTACATCTGTCCCAGGTGCCGGTGCGTCAGGATCGGGTTGCCCCTGTACCCCACATATTTGCCTGTGATGTTTTTGCTCCTTGCAATGGTGACAGAATGGAAAAACTCTGTCCCGCCCTCGGCAATCATCAGATAGTACCAGCCGTCTTTGCGGTAGATATGGGGCGCCTCCGGTGCCCAGGCATCATGCATTGCCCCGCGCCACAAGTCGGTCCTCTCTCCGGCAAGGGAAAGGGTTTTTACATCAAAGGGCGCCACCCAGATCACAGCGTATCCGCGGCTCCAGTCATTTCCGCACATCCAGCACTGGCCGTCATCATCAAAAAACAAAGACGGGTCAATGCCGGGAGCATGCTCCACCACGACAGGGTTGGACCATGGCCCTGCCGGGTCCGTGGCTGTACAGACAATGTCCCCGCCATAGTCCACATTCGTTGTGATCATGTAGAACACGCCATCATGATAGCGGAGTGTCGGGGCATAGATCCCGCCTGAAATCTTCCGCATGTTCGTTGGCAGCTGCTCCGGCCTTGAGAGGACGTGCCCGAGCTGCTCCCAGTGTATGAGGTCACGGGAATGGAAAACCGGAACGCCAGGGAAAAAGGAAAACGAGGATGTAACCATATAGAAATCATCGTCCACCCGGCATATCGACGGGTCCGGATAGAAGCCAGCCAGCACCGGATTGACAATCTGCTTGACGTGTTTCACTTGAATCGCTCCTTCATCCTTCATTTCGCGTCCATTATACTCCCAAAAGGAATGGGCTTCAAAACCAGAAAAGCCAGGCTGTCCACTGGCTTCGCATTCTGGCTGATCACATGGGCCCTTTTCGTTTGCTTTTTTCCGGGACACGGCAGGGCCTGAACATACATCACGAGGAAATGGCAAGCGTTTCAATGGCACAGCCTGCCTCGAGCCGTTTCAGGCAATTCGCTGTGCAATGGTCACATAAGCTCCACATGGCCCGGGCCGTCTGGGGATCATCATAAACTTTCCACCTTCCGCACAGCACAAACTCTCCCCGGCGGTGCATAAAACCTTCCACGTCCTTTGGGGGATATCCCAGGAAAAGACCGATTTCATGCGGGAACTCCGTGTAGTCAGAAAGCCGGTTAATCAGCGTGCGCAGTGCCTGGCAAGGGGTTTCGCAGGCGTACCCGCACTCCCTGAGCAGCTGTCTGGCAAGGGCGTTCTTCAGGTCCCTCTCAAGCTGGGACGGCCTGTACAGATAGATGAGGGCGTGCCCGTCCCTCCATCTGAGCGGCAGCACCCGGATGCCGCTCTTGCCCAGGAGCCTGTTGAGCCTGCGTACCGCGCCGTACATTTCAACATCAGATGCAAAAGCTGTACTGAACAGGCTTCCTGTCTTCACACAGGCAAGGGTCGGAGCACACAGACGGACAACCATCTCATCGGACACAGAAATCACCCCACGATAATTGTTAGTTGTATCTAACTGCTAGTTATATTACTCTAACTCACTGATTCTGTCAAGCCACGGAACTGCACAGAATTCATTCTTGTCCGGGTACACAAAACGCTCAGGCAATCGCAGCCTGAGCGCTTCTTTCCTTATTGGTTCATCAGGTTAACCGCTGCAGCAGAGAGGACCAGCAGGATCAGGAGCAAGGCCGCCATCAGATGGGCTTTTCTCTGGGCATACATGCATGCCACAAACTCCCTGATCCATGCATTCACCGAGAAGTATATTTTTGTCCTCTGTCCCACGCCCTCCACGTTCCAGCCCATTTCCCGGGCGATACAGCCTGTGCGGAAAACATGGAAATCTGTTGTGGAAAACGCAGCCTTCGCCTCCTTCTGCCTTGCCTGAATCATTTCACGCGCATTCCTGAGGCTCTCCCGTGTGTTTGCCGAGCGGTCCTCCATGAGAATGTTTTCCTCACCGACCCCCTGCCGGATGAGGTAAGTCCGGATCGCCTCTGCCTCAGACATGATCTCATCCTTTCCCTGCCCTCCGCATGGAACATAGCAGATGGGTTTTCCCGTCTTTTTCTCCTGCATGCGTCCAAACGCAAGGGCCCTGTCGGACCTTCCCCTGAGGAGCACGGTTAACGACCCGTCCCTGCGGATCTGGCAGCCAAGAATCAGGATGTAATCCTTGTCCGTCCGCGGAACGTATTGTGCTGACAGTGTCCCGCAGACCGCACCTGATACAAGCATACAGAAAAGATAGTATGTCATCACCTGCACCAGGGCAGCAGCGGGTCCTGTCAGCACAGGAAATGTACCACGGGGCCTGAGCATTCCGGGCAGAACATACAGCACTGCGCAACCGCCAGACAGCAGGATTCCCAGAGCGTACCGCCAGGTCACGCCTTCCCTTCTGAGGAGCATGATATTTGACCCAACGAGAAAAACAGCTGCGGCCGCAAAAACCGGTGCCAGGATACGCAAAAGGCCATCAATGCCTGTCAGAACCTGCCCTGCAAGTTCACCTGCAGAAAGTACATGGTCCGCCACGAGGACCCTGCACAGCTCGAGGGTCAGCAAAGTCCCTGAAAACAGGGCCCATCCCAGGTATGACAGGTTCTTATACTGGCACAGGGATTGCTTTGCCCCTTTGACGTATCCCCATAAAGAGAAAAGGAAGAAGGCCAGAAGCATCACGAAGACCATACAGGCAAAGACAGGGTCGGCCCGGCTTGGCCCAAAGAACGTATCCGCCGTAAGCAGCCCGGTACTGTGTGCAAAGATGGTCCGGCTTGTTTCACCGGTCCATACCCGGGTCACTCCCGGGCGGAGCGAGCGCAGCACAACCGTTCCCTCGTCCGCAGGATCACCTGCAGATTCCAGAATGGTTTCATCATAGCGGAGAGGGCCCTCCTGGCCGGTCAGTACAAAAGTCCTTCCCATGCCAATGGCCACTGCAAAAAGCAGCAGCTCCGTCAGTGCCAGGGCCATCCACATGGCCAGCTTTCTGATCTTCATCCTCTCACCGTTCCTTCCCGGCAGATTTTCCGGACACAGCGGGCCTCATCTGAACAGACGGGCAATCTCCTCCGGGTCCGTCTCCCCTTCCGGCTGGAACTCCGGTCCCTCCATATAGGTATAGAGTGCCCCGAGCAGTGCCCTCGCCTCAGGATACATCTGCAGGTCCTGCAGCCCCATGCTGCTCACCATCAGCAGTCCGCCCCCGCACCGTGTTTCAAAGAGCTGGGCCATCCTTCTCATTCTCGCATAAGAATCCATTTCAGAGATGATCTCCCGTCCCTCAAAGGATTCCGGCAGGATCAGTGCCCGGGACGAAGCCATGGGCCACCATTGCCAGTCAGTATGGAAGTCTGTCGGAAAATGGCGGAAAACCGGGTGGCTCTCATCGATGAGCTGCCCCATGGTCCCGCTCTGCTGCGGAAAGGTGCCCACTGACCAGAAATCCGTAGAGAAATAGGTGCGCACGGACCCCGGCATTCCTTTTTCGTCAGAGGGGGGTGAAAGATAGACCCGCCCGCCTCCTGCAAGCACGTCCCGTGCCGTATCATCAAATACCCGGGTCTCATACACGTTTTCCGGACACACGGGACGCAGAGGGAGATATACCCAGAGCGGATAAACATTTTCATACCCTGCGAAAGCCACTTTGAGCGTATACTGGCTGTTTCTTCCCGTCTCCGGCATAGCCACGCAGATCTCTCCCACATCGGTCACAGCGCCCTGCACGGCCACTGTTTCCTTTCCCGCGCCGTGCCTTTCTCCGCCCAAGAGCTCCCAGGTGAGTCTTCCATTCAGGTCGCTTTTCCCATAATTGGCCACCTGTACCTTCGCTCTGAGTGTTTCGCCTGCTTCATATGTGTACTTTTTCAGCAATACAAGAGGGAGCACGTCCCTGAAAAAAGCCTGAAAAGCTGCAGGCTGTGTGTCTTCAGAAGGCTTGGGCCTCAGGTGGCTGTTGAGCATGCCGACCAGCGCGGTGCCCTGCCCGGGAAAATCCTGAAGGCCAAGCATTGAGATCCCGGCAAGCGTCTGTGTCCTCATATTGGCTTCAACCTCTGCCCTGTAGCAGATCCTTGAGAGCGCCGCGGTCGCCCTGAAGCGCCTTGCCCAGGCATCCGCACCATACATCCTCCGGGCTTTGGCATCGATCACAGACAGATTATCCGGACGTGTTATCCCCTGAAATAACGCGATCTCCCCAGGATCAGGAAGGATTTCAAACTGACCGACTTCAAAGGCCAGGACAGGGCCTTTATACGTTTCCCTCAGTGCAGCCATGCCTGCCTTATAATCCCAGTCCTCGGAAGGATATGCATCACAGATTTTCCCTGTCATGCCCGCAAAGGCACCGCGCAGAGGAAAATCGCCAAAACCGCTGGAGGTATAAAAATCACTGCGGGGATCGCAGCCCAGCGCGCCGTAATGCGGGTTGGATGCATTGGCATACAGTCTGGTCGGGTCCTTTTCACGCGCAAGGTCCAGCATGGCGTCCATCTGTCTGTGCCCTTTCTCCCCGGCCTGCAGTTCATTGCCAAAGGTCAGCATGACAAAGGAGGGGTGGTTGGCGAGGCAGTCCAGCA
Organism: uncultured Clostridia bacterium; assembly: GCA_946538615.1. Taxonomy (GTDB): domain Bacteria; phylum Bacillota; class Clostridia; order Christensenellales; family Aristaeellaceae; genus UBA2943. The sequence continues at coordinate 8,652 of CAMNGW010000047.1, read as the reverse complement.
CGCTTTTCAGTTCCTGGGCATAAAAGGACGCACTGCTTTCTGTCTCAAAAGCGTTCCTTGGGTTCCAGCACGGCAGTTCCGGCTGCATGAGCATGCCTGTGCGGTCCGCAGCCTCAAAAGCTGCCTGGGGCGGAACATGTGAGTGGAAACGCATCATGTTCACACCATAGCTTTTGTACGTCCCAAGAACGTCCATCCAGGAGGCCACATCCATGGGAGCATAGCCTGTCTCCGGGAACACCGCACAATTCGCCTCACTGCGCACGAAAATCACGCGGTCATTGAGGGTGAACATGCCCTCACAGGCGGAAAAAACACGTATGCCAAAACGTGCTGTCAGCGTGTCAAGTCCATCCGCGGCAGCTGTGAGCGTGTAAAGGTTCCCTTCGTCCAGGTCCCAGCGCTTCACGTCCCCTGCGTAGGGGATGCCGCGCTTCCAGACCTCTGTCCGGCCGCATGGGACATCTGCATCCGCAGAGGCCGGTTCACAGAAAGCCTCCGAAAAAAGGCGGATCCTGCCCTTCCAGGGACGGTCGGTGGAAAGGCGTATGCAGACATCCGCTGAATCCTTGTGCGGGTACACACGGACCTGCTCCATGAATACCGGGTTCTCAAGGCGCAGACGGCAGTAGCCAAGCAGCCCGTTCCAGTTGGTCTGGGTCTCATCCGTGGCAGCCGATGAAAAGACAATATCATCATGGTCGAGCCCCGGATAGCTGTTGTCAGAATCGATCTCGAAATGGTCAAAGCCCCTGACACAGGATGTCACTTCAAAAATCTGGGGAGCTGAAAGCGAAAAAGGCGTATATTCCGGCACAGTCTGTCCGTTCACCCGCAGTGACAGGCACCTCGCCCTTTCGATTTCCAGAAAGACCCGGCACCCGTCCGGGAGCGACCAGAGAAAATCGGTCTGCAGCCTTGCTTTCCCCTCAAACGTCACCTTCCGGATGAACCTTGTCGTGATGCCTTTGTCTTTGCTTTTTTCAATCCTGGCGTCCGGGTGCCAGGGCCGGGCCTGCGTTTCTTCAAATCCGATCCCGCTTTCATCAAGGGTGCCCGGGATCCGGATCACGCCATCCATTTTGCCTTCCGGTTTCCCATTTTCTATCTTACATTGCCACAAGGTTGGCAGTGGAATCAATACCATGAATACCTGTCCTCCACAACACAGACTGCTCCCGGAATACTGACACGGTCGTTAAATACCCATGTATTATTGTATCTGTCCTCCAGATGAAGTGCCGTCACTTCTCCGCTGTCCTGACAGGCACAGAAAATGCTTTCCATGACGTGCAGGCAGTCCCTGGGGGTTTTACCGCCTGCCGGGAAAGGGCCTTCACAGACCATTCTTCCATTCATGTCGGTAAAGACAGACACTGTGTCCGCACCGCGCTGGGTGGTATAAAAAACATGTCCGTCCGCTTTAAGCGCTGCCCCTGTCCCGGGAAGATCATCTGCTGTGAGCGGCCACTTTTCCATGCCCTCCGGGGTTTTCCGTACCAGGTGCCTTCCCATCTCCGTCACGATATACCAGGTATCACCGTACTTCACAAAATGCCTTGGCCCCTCCCCTGCGTCAAGCTGCACGGCGGGTGCCTCATCCTGCCGCCACGCCCCGTCCTGCCGGCGTATGCAGCGGATCTCATCTGCGCCAAGGTCTGCGCAGTACAGCACATCATTCCTGTCAAAAAACACAAAATGGGCATGGGGACCTTCCTGCCTGAGCGGGTCCGCACTGCCATGACGGCCTGGTATCACTTCCCTGCGCTCAAACCCGCCGGAGTCCAGCACGTCAAACATGGTGACTGACCCGGAAGTATAGTTTGCCACCGCCATCGTTTTCCCGTCAGGGGAAAGGGCCAGGTGGCACGGGTTCTCACCCATCGTCTCAAGCGATTGGACCGGGATAAAACGTTTCCCTTCGCGCCTTGCAAAACACAGTCTGCCTGTAGGCTCTCCTATGGCCTCATCCACCCAGTAAAGCCCTTTTTCATTGACAAGCAGATAGGACGGGTCCCGTGTTTCAATGATCAGCTCAGGCTCTGATAATACAGAGTTCATCTCATCTGCATAGACCTGATAGATCCCTTTGCCCTGACAGGCTGTTGTATATGTTCCCACCAGCAGTACAGCCACACTGTCGCCTCCAGTCGCCTTTTTCTGCATTGTATCACAGGCGGGGGAAGATTGGTATGTCTTGTTCCCGTTGCCTGCAGAGACTATAATAGGATCTGTGATGCTTAAAAATCTATCGGCGGGGTGATTATCATGATCGTTCATCAGGCTGCGTTCGACGGGAACGCCACCCTTCTCAAGGGGAACCTCCATACCCACACCACACGTTCAGACGCCATTTCTTCACCGGAAACCGTGACGCGGCAGTATGCCGCCATGGGCTATGATTTTCTCGCGCTGACCGACCACAGGCGCTACAATTACAAAAATTTTGCCCCTCAGACTGGTCTCTTCATCATCCCCGGCATGGAACTCGACGCCAACCTCCCGGGACCCGGCTGCCACTGCGTCCATATCGTCTCCCTTGGTCCGCCGTCCGATCATGGCAACGGTTTCACCCAGGATGAGACCTTTGATTCCGTCTATGTCAGCACGGCCAGCGAAGCGGAGCCCATGCTCCAGTCCATTTACGCCCACGGCAACCTGCCTGTTTTCTGCCACCCCGAATGGAGCGGGAACACGGCAGAGGAAATCATGAGTCTGTCTGAGGTCCCTCTCATGGAGATCTGGAACACAGGCTGTGTCCTCGAAAACGGCCTTGACAGCCATGCCGCCTATTGGGACGAGCTGCTCTGCAAGGGCCGGAAGGTCTACGGCGTCGCCAGCGACGACGGGCACCATCCTTACCAGAACGGACTGGGTTTTATCCGGGTCAATGCTGAAAAAAACGTATCTTCTGTTCTGTCCGCCCTTGAGCGGGGTGCCTTTTACGCCTCGTGCGGTCCCGAAATATACGACTTCTATCTTGAGGACGACAAGGCAGTTATCCTCTGTTCTCCGGTGGAGATGATCCGCTTCCGCCATTTCCGCGTGCCTTATGTGGAGCAGCACGGTCCCGGGATCACAGGGCACCAGACCGTTCCCGTAGAGGGCACGAACTATATCCGCGCTGAAATCATGGACCGGGAAGGACGCATGGCCTGGACCAATCCGATCTTTCTGGGAAAGGATTACTGGGACTGCCGTAAAAAGCATTGAAAAAGAGAAGCGCCCCGCTTCTCTTTTCTCGTGCTCTCAGCACCCTCAGGCAAACTGCACTGTGCCTTCTGCCACATTCTTCCCTCCCTGTGCCCGGTCAAAGAGGATGGCTTTCCCTGAGAAAACAAAGTGTACCCTGCTGTCAACAGGATAATCCACACCGCCGAAAACAACGGCGGTCACCGGCGTCCCTTTCACATCCAGTTTGACCGTGGTCTCCATGCCGGAAGGGAGCGTGGAATATACTGTAGCTTCGATTCCCCTGTCCTCTGTGATATCCACAAACTCGGGACGGATCCCCAGCACGCAGTCCTCGCCCTGAAGGGCAATCGGCCCGCTGGACCTGAAGATACCGTGTATGGCCCCAAAGGCAACCTCCGCCTCGCATCCGGAAACTTCAGCCTTTCCATCGATGAAGTTCATGGTCGGGTTCCCCATAAAATCGGCCACAAAAAGATTGGCAGGCTCATTGTACATAACGAGCGGTGGCGCATACTGCTGAAGCACCCCGTTTTCCATAATGCAGACTTTTGTGGAAAGCGTCATGGCTTCCAGCTGGTCATGGGTAACATACACAAACGTGGAATCCGTATCCTTATGGAGCCGCTTAAGTTCTGTGCGCATTTCCATGCGCAGTTTGGCATCGAGGTTGGAGAGCGGTTCATCCATAAACAGGACCTTCGGACCAGGCGCCAGGGTCCTTGCAATGGCAACACGCTGCTGCTGTCCGCCGGAAAGCTCGCTGGGATAGCGGGTCTCAAACTGTTCGATCCGGAGCATTTTCAGAAGCTCGTCTGCTCTTTCGCGGATCCGTTTTTTGTCCCATTTGAGGTTTTCAAGGCCAAATGCAATATTCTGATAAACGGTCATGTGCGGCCACAGCGCATAGTTCTGAAAGAGGAAGCCCACGTCCCGCTTGTTGGGCGGAAGGTTGATCCCCTTGTCTGCATCAAAGACCACTTTGCCATCTATGGAGATGCTGCCCTCGGTGGGCGTCTCAAGGCCCGCAATCATGCGGAGCGTGGTCGTTTTGCCGCAGCCTGAGGGCCCGAGCAGCGTAATGAAGGCATTGCTCTCTATATCCAGGTTCAGGTTGTCCACGGCCACAAATTTGCCAAAGCGCTTGGATATATTTTTCAGTCTGATTTCCGGCATCTCAGCCACCCACTCCCTTGTCAATTGATGCACCTGTCAGTTTGTTGACAATATAGTTCACGAGTAATACCACAATGATGATAAGAAGGTTGATGGCGTTCCCGAACTGTGCCCAGCCCTTCTCGGAATACTGCATAAGCATGGTCGTGAGGATCGTATTGCTCGTGGGCACGAGCAGCACAAACAGGCTCAGTTCGCGCATACATGAAACCAGGGGCAGAAGGTACCCTGAGAGGAAGGATGACTTCTGGATGGGGAAGATCACGCGGAGCATCCGCTTCCACCAGGGAACACCAGTGATGACCGCCGCTTCTTCAATCTCACCGGAGAGCTGGAGCATGGCGTTCACGCCCGACCGGGACGCAAAAGGCAGATACTTGACAGATCCCACCAGGGCCAGAAGGAGGAACCCCCGCAGCCAGGGAAAATTGGATGACATGGCCAGGTAAATGGCGCCAAAGGCCAGGGAGGGCATGAGGTACGGGAAGAAGGACAGGGAATTGACCCAGCCCGCCAGTCTGCTCCCGCGCCGCTTTGCCACACCGTAGCCCACAAGGATCCCGCACGTGCCGGCCACAAGGGCACAGGTGACAGCCAGCCCCAGACTGAAGCCAAGGGCGTTCCAGACCTTGGGATTGAGAAGGATGCCTGTCGAATCTCCCTGGTCCAGCCGTTTGTCCAGGTCCGTGCCGATCCAGAAGTCCAGCGTCATATTGGACAGGGTATAGTCCCCGGCTTTTACGATCACCGACTCAAGGGCGAAGGTGATAAGGGGAACAACAGCGACCAGGAGGAGCACGATGACCAGCACAACGGCAATGGGCCTGTTCGCCCTGCCAAGGTTGATTTTGCTGATCTGCCCGCTCTTGCCTGTAACGGTCGTGAACTGCTTTCTCGAGCTGGTCACCTTCTGGTTCAGCAGAAGAATGGCCACGCCAAAGAGGATCATGACGCCGACAATGATGTATGCCTGTCCGGGATAGGAATCCATGAGGGATTTCATTTTCGTGGAGAGCACATAATAGCGCACCGGAGACCCCAGGAACACAGGCACCGAATAGGCGCTCATGGAGCTGGCAAACACCAGAAGGAAGGTGGAAAGCATAGCCGGTTTGACAATCGGCAGCGTGATGCGCCAGATGATGCGGGGGCGGCTCGTCTTGAGTATGGTTGCCGCCTCCTCAAGGTTGGCATCCATATTGCGGAGAATGCCTCCGATGAGGATATAGGCAAACGGAGCATAGTGCAGCCCCAGGACCAGCGCAATGGGAAAAGCCCCATATACGAACCACTCCGGCATAAAAATCCCGAATACAGACGCCATAATCCCGTTGCTGGTTTTCAGACCGATATGGACATTCTTAAAGAAAGTCTCCCAGAACAGCGCCAGCGTCCAGGCCGGCATGATGTACGGGAAGGTGAAAACCCCGGAGATGAACTTCTTGTATTTGAGGTTGGTGCGTGTCACCAGGAACGCGACCGCACCGCCGAAAAGAATGGCAATCAGGGAAGACGAAAGGGAAACAATCAGGGTATTGAGGAAGGGCTGATAAAACTGGATCCAGCTGTACTCATTCTCAGAAGTCGCAAAAAGGCGCTGAAAATGGTACGCGGAAAGGGTGCCAGCGGGTTCGTGGGATGCCCTTGCCTCGCGTCCGGTATGAATGGTCACCGTTTCCCCCAAAAGGGACAGGAGCGGGTACAGTGTCAGAAAAATGAGAGAAACAAAGAAGATCAGGAGGATAACATTTGCCGGTTTGGAGAACCAGGCGCGTATCTTTCCTGCTGTTTTCAGCGCATTGAACCGCTTGGTCTGCGTTGTCTGCATAGCCATCCCCTCTCGTCACAGACAGACACTCAGAAAAGAAAGCAGGCGGAACGGTAACCCGTCCCGCCCGCGCATCAAACGTGTTACTTCTGGCAGTGCTGGAGAATAAAATCTTCTACTTCAAAGTTTTCAAGAATGTATTCTGCATCTTCCATGACCAGCGTGTTCTTCCATACATCAATGCTCAGATCGCCCTCATTGACCGCGATCTCCGCATTCGGTGAATAGGCGCCGATGCTCTTGCCCCAGGGCTGGAAGCCTTCCTGGGTCATGAGATATTCAATGAAGAGCATGCCCGTGTACGGACGGGTCGCTTTGGTGTTCACCATGGTGTACATGGGGTACATGAACCCGGCAAAAGGCGCAAGTGTATAAGCTTTCTCATTCGCATCATACTGGGCAACGGTCAGATTGTCCGTCAGCACGGAGGAAGAGCGCAGTTTGCTCAGAACAAACAGGCCGATCTTGCCGGCGGCTGTCTCCTGGCTGACTTCCTCGGCAATGGTCGTATCCGATTTGCCAAAGGTCACGTTGTCCAGGAACTCGGCCACCCATTTGTAGCCCGCATTTTTGTATTCTCCCAGATCAATGTCTTCGCCCTTCCAGTCCTTGTAGGCCTGTGCGAGCTTGTCCGCCCATTCGTCCTTGGTGCACATGACCAGGAAGTTCATGTTAACCTTTTCACTTTCAGGATTCTTGAAAATGACGTTCCCTTTCATGGCCGGGTCCGTGAGTTCCCACACGTTCCTGATGGCAGGAACCGCATCGCCAAGATTGTTGTAAATAAAGAGCTTGTTGATGTACTGGTGGACAAGGGCAGGCTGCTGGTCCGCCGCGTCGAGCTTGTCTTTGACGGCAGAGGGCACGAAATTGATGACCAGTCCTTCGTCAATGGCATCTGTGAGCTGCGCTCCGTCCTGAATCATAACCATATCTGCTGCACCGTTCCCGGTTTCACTGCGCAGCTTGGTGTAAATCTCCTGGTCCTTCAGATTGTTGGATTCGGTGGTGATGCCGTACAGCGCGGCAAATGCTTCTGCTGCAGTTGCGATCCGGCTTGTGTTGCCGTATACCACAAAGGTCCCGCTTTCAGCAAGCGCCTTTTCCACCAGTTCGTCATGCGTCATGGCTTCGCCCGCTGCAACATCCTCCGCCACATCTGCCATTGCCGGAAGGGCAAGGATCACGAGGCAGAGCACCAGCACAAAGGATAAAAACTTCTTCATAGCAAGTCCTCCTTTTCCCGGACAGCTGAGTGTTCCGGGTAATCATGTAATATTCGGGTTATACCTTTAACAATTATACCATTTTAATGATTGTATGACAATACCCGTGCCGGTGCATGAAAAGACCTTCACACAGCCGGTACCTCCAAAAAACACGGAAAGGGCCGTCTGGTGCTTGTATCTTCGCCCACTTTCCGATAAGATGCTTCCCGATTTCTTTTCTTCGGAGGCTATGTATGACAATCACCAGGAAAAAGGCTGTCTTCATGCTGCTGGTCACGACCCTGATCTGGGGCGGCGGGTTCGTCGCCTCCCAATATGCCCTTGCAACAGGCATGAGCCCTTCCTGGATCCTGACGATCCGTTTCTTACTCGGCGCCCTGCTGATTCTTCTCTGCTTTTTCCCGCGGGTCCTGCGCGCACCTGTCTCCACCGTGCTCCACGGCACCCTTGCGGGCCTGATCCTGTTCCTGGGCTTTCTGACACAGCTCATCGGGCAGGGCCTGACCAGCGTACCCAACACCGCCTTCCTGACATCGACCAATGTCCTCATGGTGCCGTTCCTGGTCTGGCTCTTTACGCACCACCGCCCGAAGAACCAATTGTTCGTGCTGTGTTTTTTCACCATGATCGGCATCATCTTTCTGACACTGGACGGAGATTTGCGCCTGCACCCCGCCCCCGGTGATTTTCTTGTTCTCCTGTGCGCCTTCTTCTTTGCCCTCCATATTGTCTGTCTTGATCTTCTCTGTGCCAGGGATGATTCCCTCCAGATTGCCTTCTATCAGCTGGCGGCCTGTGCTGTCTTTTCTGCTCTGTCACTTCTTTGTAGGCCATCCCCCTTACCCCTGTCCATGCTGGCACAGGGGGTCCCCTCCCTTCTTTACCTCGGGCTCCTTTCCTCTGGCGTGTGCTACCTGCTGCAGACAACGGCCCAGACTGTCCTTCCTGCGGCGCAGGCCAGCATTGTCATGTCCACGGAAGGCCTGTTCGGCTCCGTCCTCTCCCTTCTTTTTGGTCTGGCCCTTTTCCGTCCCCTGATGGCACTCGGGGGGCTCCTCATCACGCTGTGCGTCGTCCTTGCCTCACGCACAGGTCAGGAGGCGTAATATGCTGCTTGCCTGCCTTCTCCTGGCCTTTCTCCTGGTCCCCTCCCTGTGCGCCGCGGATACTGCCATTCCCGTCTCCATCCTTGAGAGCCCTTATTTTACCGTGGCGGAAAACGGCATA
>CAMNGW010000046.1 GCA_946538615.1 uncultured Clostridia bacterium | reverse complement strand
GATCCGGACGTACCAGGCGAAGGACCAGCTTCTGACGGAAGCCTACTACGGGCTCAACGATGAACTGGTTACCGGAAAGAAAACAGGCTACGCACGGATCGTGCGCGAGCTTGACGAAGCAGGCAACATTCTTGTGCAGTATACCTATGGCCCGGATGACAAGCTGATCAGTCTCAGGGGATATGCCGTGATCCGCAGGCGCTACGATGAGAAAAAACAGGTCGTATATGAGGCCTGGTTCGATGAAAACGAAGAGCCTGTGACAAAAGGCAACACGTACGTGGCCTATGAACAGGCATACGATGCATATGGCAATGTGATCTTTGAAAAGTACTATGATGCTCAGGGCAAGCCTGTCAAGTGCAAGGACGGGTATGCATCTGTCCGCAGGACATACAGAGGCAAAGATGAGCTGCTGACGCTCGAATACTTTGATGAAGATGACAAGCCTGTTATGTTCAAAGACGGGTATGCGTCCCTGATCCAGGAACTTGACGATGCAGGGAACCCCACGGTGATTACCTATTACGGAACAGAAGGAAAACCTGTGGTTGCCAAGGCAGGCTACGCTCAGATCCGCCGCACATGGGCCTCACCGAAGCAGGTCACCTATGAGGCTTGGTTCGACGCGGACCTGAAACCCATGCCCTATAAGGACCTCTATACCAGTGTGAAACGCGAATTTGATGAATTCGGGAACACAGTGACAGAGAGCTACTATGATGCGGACGGGAACCCTACGCTCCGCAAATCAGGCTATGCCGAAATCCGGCGCGTTTACCGTGCCTATGAGGAGATGCTGTCCGCAGCCTATTACGGCACGGACGGGAACAAAATCATCATGAACCTGGGCTACTGCCTGAAGACCCGTGAGCTGGACGAAGCAGGCAATACAGCGGTCGAAACCTATTATGGACTTGACGGGGAAACCGTCATGTCAACTTCCGGCTATGCGCAGATCCGGAAAACATGGAACGCGAATAAACAGGCGGTCCACGAAGCCTGGTTCGACACGGAACTGAAGCCCGTTGCCCTGAAGAATACCTATGTGGCCCTTGACCGTGATTATGACGAATATGGCAATGTGGTTTATGAGGCCTACTATGATGCGCAAGGTGATCCGGTTCTTTCCAAAGAAGGATATGCATCTGTACGCCGCACGTACCGCGCAAAAAAGCAGATGACGCAGGCACGGTATTATGGGACGGACGGGGAGCCAATCCTCCTCCCGGATGGATATGCGGCGGTTGAATACGAACTGGACAGCAAAGGGAACGTGACCCGCGAATCTTACTGCGATACATCCGGGTCACCGGTCCTGATTAAGCAAGGCTATGCTTCCATCTCCTATGTGTACAAAGACAATCTGCCTGTCTCTGTGAACTATCTGGATGCCGAAGGCGTGCCTGTCAATAACGCAAAAGGCATCAGCAAAGTGGAAATGGTCTATAAGAATGGAAAAAAGACCGGAGAAACCTATTACAATACGGATGGACAGGAAGTCAACGAAAACGGTGAACTCCTGCATCCTGATGCGTGACAGAAAGGAACAGAGAGGAGAGGCGGTATACGCCTGTTTTCCGGTGAATCCGGATGCTCTGAGTTCCTGAAAAACAACCAGGGGGACCGACTTAAACGGTCCCCCTGGTTGTTTTCAGGTCAATAGGTTCTGTCTGGCGGTGAAAGAGCGCCTACAGGGCTTCTTCCATCCGCAGGGCTCCGCTCTCATCTGTCCCGCCCGGTTCGGAAATGGAAAGGATGGCGATGGCTGCTGCATAATCGCTGTTGGTCGGGTTGGCACTGATCCTGCGGGCAAAAGCGTGGACCACGGACCCGTCTGCCATTTTTTCATCAAAGAAGAACCGGGTCCCCTGGGGGCCCAGGGTCTGGATGACACGCTGCATAAACGGGGTGCTGGAAGGGAAAAACTGATGGGACAGCACATTATGGTCCGTGCCAGCGTACCGCTGGACGAATTTCCGGTAGGAAGGGGTGTTGCGCAGATAGCGTGCCGTGTCGTTCCTGATTTCAACAATGGCCATGGGCGATGTGTTGAAAGCGTGCTGGAACAGTTTTTCATCAAGGCTGGCCAGGACGTTAAGGTCATACAGGTTCACCCGGCTGATGGCTTCAAAGTAGGAGGACACTTCCGGGTCCTCAAAGCCAATCTGCCTGCCCGTGTGGTACTTTTCCTTGAGTGCCTGGAGGGATATGGGCCTGTCAAAATAGTAACCCTGCAGTTTGGAACAGCCGATCTCCTGAAGAAAGCTGACCTGCTGTTCCGTCTCCACGCCCTCACAGATGGTATCCACGTCCAGGAAAGTCGCCATCTTCATCAGTTCAGTGAGGATGATCTTTCCTTTTTCACTCTCGTCAAGCTTGCGCATGAAACTCATATCAAACTTGATCAGGTCAAAGGGAACGCTCTGAAGCACGTCAAGGGAGGAATAGCCGCTTCCGAAATCGTCCATCCAGACAGGGAAGCCAAGTTCCTTGAAGCGCAGGATCTGCTGTTTCATGAAATCAAAATCTTTCCCGATCATGCTCTCTGTGATCTCAATGGTGATCTTGTCCCGGCTGATGCCTGAGGCATCCACCCGTTTCCTGATCTCTTCCACGATATCACAGGTTTCAAAATCTGACCTTGACAGGTTGATGGAGTGGGGAACCACCACCATGGCAGGGTCAACCTGGCTCTTGATTTTTTCCAGCACCTGATCGAGCACGCACAGGTCCAGCTTATAGATCAGCCCTGCCTTTTCCAGCATGGGGATAAAATCACCCGGGGACAGGAATCCCTCCACGGGGTCGATCCATCTTGCCAGTGCCTCCTCGTGACAGACCTTTTTGCTGACCGCTCTGACTATGGGCTGGTAATAAACCTGGATCCACCGCTCTGAGACGGCCCGGTCAATATTGGCAATCAGGTACTGGTGGCGCTTTTCCGTATCGCGCAGCTGGGTGTCGTAGCGCTTCATGTCCGAAACATCGGATGGCCGGATGGCATCGCAGGCCATTTTGGCCCGGTCATATGCGGAGCTGATGGGAACATTTTCCATGGCGGTGGAATAGATGCCCACGCGCACGGGAAGCGTTTTCCCGTCATTGATTTGTCTGGCACAGGCAAAGAGCTGATGGAGCAGCCTGTCGGAGTCCTCGTCGGAAACGCAGGCTGCGAACCGGGCCGCTCCGATGTGGCAGCAGTTTTCTTTGCCGAAAAGGCGTACCAGCAGTTCGGAAAATGCCCTGAGCAGTCTGTCGCCTTCGGCAAAACCGTTTCTGTGGTTGAAGTACTTCATGCCGTTGAGGTCCATATACAGAAGACAAGCATGTTTCCCCTCGTCAAGCATTCTGGACTTTCCGGCCTCGCAGAGCTTGAAGAACCAGGAAAGATTGGGCAGTCCGGTCAGATCATCGTACTGGGCAGCATGCAGAATGCTTTCCTCATGAAGGGCACGGCTCAGCGCCTGGATGATCTGCGAATCAGTGGAGGTGCTGTCTTCCGCATACATGCCCTCGTCCATGTACCAGACCCAGGCGACTCTCTCTCCTGTATGTGTGTGGACATGGGCGCCCCGCGCGTGGATCACCCGGTAGTCCGAGCCCCCGCCGGTGCGTGCACGGTACACAATATCCAGCTCTTCTTTTCCCTCGGAAAAGCGCAGCATGGCGCCTGAATAGCGTTCCCGGTCGACGGAATGGATATGTTTATACATCTCATGGTCCAGAACATGCATGGCCTGGACCCGGTCCGGATAGCCGAAAAGGTTGCAGAATCCGTCTGATACGGCCAGAGGCTCCACTTTGTGGTACAGGAAGCGGTACAGAGCGACGGGCTGAGGGGTCTCTTCAATCATGTTCCGCAGCGGAGAAAACTGGTCATTTTCTTTTGATGGGATTGCCCGGCGCCTGTCGTGGGTCTTGTCCTGATAATATTTTGCTTTCTGCTCAAACATTTTCAGGTCCGAGCGCTGGAGCATCTGTTCGGGGCTCTCGTTTCCCTCGCGCATGGCATAGCCGCAGGCGATGCTGTACCCGGCGGCTGAAACGCTTTCCTGGATGCTGTCAAGGATCTTCCGGATGCTGTCTTCGTCCTGGCGGACAAACAGCAGGACAAATTCATCCCCGCCGATCCTGTAGGCGCGGGTACGGTGGTCCGCTGCCTCCAGAATGCATTCGGCAACCTGTCTGAGGGCCATGTCCCCTTCGTAATGTCCCCGGGAGTCATTGAGGCGTTTGAGACCGTTCATATCCAGGGAGGCGGTGGCACAGATGCTTTTTTTCATGGACGTGCAGTCCTCATACAGGGAATGACGGTTGAGCAGCAGGGTGAGGGAATCCCTGCGCACATCATAGGAGCGCAGGAACAGATAGAAAAATACGCAGCTGATCAGAATGGCTTCATGGAGCCGGACGCCGCCGTGCGTCGCGTCCAGAAGGGCGGACAGCAGGCAGAAAGCGGCGCAGGTCAGCAGGATCATGCTGTCAGCCCGCTGGTAGCGTTCAACATAGCGTTTGAATGTCATTCCCAGAATGAGGAACAGATAAAATATGGGCACAATGAATGCAATGTATCCCAACGGGCCACGGTAAAACCCGTACTGTTCATCAAATCCGAAGGCCACATCACTAAAAAAAGCCGTGGAACATACCAGCAGGTCGATAACGCAGGGGATCCAGAGGGCATGGGTTCTTTCCTCGGGCCGGCTGACCACCAGCACGAGCCCGATGGTGGCTGTGGAGCGCAGAACATAACCGGCAACGGAGAACAGCGTCCGCCAGAACCGCAGCCCGGGGTCCTCGCTGGCGATTATCTCTGCCTGATCCTCCAGCACCAGCAGAAAACAGCTGATCACAGTCAGCCAGAAATAGCGGAGCTCTTTATCGCGGGCGGATCTCTGGGAACCAAGACGAATGGAAAAGAGAAGAATCAGAAACAGAGAAATGAAGTGTCTTCCAAGCAAGTTATCCAACGAGACTCCTCCTCTGATGCGGTCGGGGGGCGTTCTTGTTGCACAGGTACCCGTCCGGAAAATCTCACCGGAGTCTACCTTTTCTGAGCATATCATGACACAATGAAAGAGTCAACAAGTATTCAGACAATTAACAGGCAATTAAAAGGCTCAAACAAGCATTCTGCTGGTTCATCGACCCTTCACCGGGAGCCGCGCAGGATGTCTGGCTGCTTCTGACCCGGGAGCCGAAACGGCAGCGAAAGCACCAGGAAGGCATTTTTCTGCAAAAAGAACAGGGTACAGTATACTGCACCCTGAGAGAAAGACACGCAAGCGGGCGCGTCCGGTCATACCTGTTTTCCGTCATGGGACGGGGACACAGAACGCACCACATAGCCCGCCCGCCGGACCGCGTCCCTGTAAAGGGACAGGTCGGGCTCCTGTTTGGAAAGCACATGGGCTTTGCAGCCTGAGATGTCAACCTTTGCCCATACCCCCTCCAGTTCATTGAGGGCGTTTTCCACACGCCGGGCGCACTGGTCACAGGTCATGCCACCTATGACCAGGTTCACGCTGAAGGGATAATGGGACCTTACGCGGTCCTTCACCGGGCATTTTCCGGGGGACGCCTCATGCTCCCCGCAGCACCCTCCGCCCTTGCGTGCGCGGCGCAGGGGCAAAGCGGACCGCCCAGACGGCCAGGATGGCGAGGACGGCGATCAGGATTGCATTGGCCATCTTTACCTCCCTGCACAGGAACCCGGGCAGTTTTCACACATGCCGCTGCATGTGCCGCGGTGCCTGCGGATGTGCCGTATGGCGCATATGGCCCACAGGAGGATGATGCCGAGAATGAGAAAATCAGCCAGGTGCATAGGCGCTCCTTTCAGACAAACAGCATGCCGATGAGCCGCACGGCCAGGGTGACGAGCCATGCAAGGGCACACTGCAGAACAACAATGTAACAGGCCCATTTGGCGCCAAGCTCACGCTTGATGGAGGCGATGGCGGCAACGCAGGGGGTATACAGAAGACTGAAGACCAGCATGGACACGCCGGTGAGCACAGAGACGCCTTCAAGGGAGGTGAAGAGCATCTGCATGAGGGACACAACGCTCTCCTTGGCCATGAAACCGCAGATCAGGGAGGTGATAATGCGCCAGTCGCCCAGGCCGATGGGAGCAAAAACAGGGACAAGGATGCCGGCGAGGGAGGCGAGAATGCTCTGCTGGGGGTCATCCGTCAGGTTCAGGTGGAAATCAAAGTTCCTCAGGAACCAGACAACAAGCGTGGCAATGAGGATGACGGAGAAAGCCCTCTGCAGAAAATCCTTGGCCTTTTCCCAGAGGAGCTGGAAGACGTTTCTGGGACTGGGGATCCTGTAATTGGGGAGCTCCATGACAAAGGGGACGGCTTCCCCTGTGAAGAGCGTCTTTTTGTAAAGCATGGCGACGAGGATCCCGCAGAAAATGCCCAGAAAATAGATCAGTGTCATGACCAGCCATCCGTGGGAGGGGAAGAAGGCTGCAATAAAGAAGAAATAGATGGGAAGTTTGGCCGTACAGCTCATAAACGGCGTGAGAAGAATGGTCATCTTCCGGTCGCGGGAGGAGGGCAGGGTGCGTGTGGACATGACTGCGGGGACGGTGCAGCCAAAGCCGATGAGCAAGGGGACGATGCTCCTGCCGGAAAGTCCGATTTTCCGCAGAAGCTTGTCCATGAAGAAGGCCACACGTGCGATGTATCCGCTGTCTTCAAGGAAGGAGAGGAAAAAGAACATGGTGACAATGATGGGAAGGAAACTGAGCACAGTGCCGACGCCTTCGAAGATGCCCTCCATCACAAGGTCCTGTATGGAATCATTGACTTGGTAGGCGGCCATCTGGTCTTTGATCCAGCTGCCCAGGTTGCCTATGCCTGTGGCAAGCAGGTCCTGGAGGAAAGGTCCTATGATATTGAAAGTAAGGAAGAAGACCAGGCCCATGATGAGGATAAAGAAGGGGATGGCTGTGTATTTCCCTGTGAGGACCCGGTCCAGTTTCTGACTCCTGATGTGTTCTTTGCTTTCATGGGGCTTTTTGACACAGGCATCGCAGACTTTCTGAATGAAGGCAAAACGCATGTCGGCGATGGCCGCGCACCTGTCGAGGCCGCGTTCTTTTTCCATCTGTACCACAATGTGCTCGAGGGTCTCTTTCTCGTTCTGATCGAGATTGAGCTGGTCAAGGATCAGTTCATCGCCCTCGATGAGCTTGCTGGCGGCAAAGCGCACAGGAAGGCCCGCAGCCACCGCATGGTCCTCAATGAGGTGGATGACGGCATGGAGCGAGCGGTGCACGGCGCCGCCATGGTCGAAGCTGTCACAGAAATCCTGCCTCTGGGGCACTTCCTGGTATCTGGCAATGTGCATGGCGTGGCGGATCAGTTCGTCCACACCCTGGTTCTTGGCCGCTGAGATGGGGACAACGGGGACACCGAGCATGGCTTCCATGGCATTGATGTCCACTGTGCCGCCGTTGCCGCGCATCTCATCCATCATATTCAGCGCGACGACGCAGGGAATGCCGATTTCCAGAAGCTGCATGGTCAGGTAAAGGTTGCGCTCGATGTTGGTGGCATCGACAATGTTGATCAGGCACCTGGGTTTTTCATTGAGCACAAAATTGCGGGAGACGAGTTCTTCGCTCGAATAAGGGGACATGGAATAGATGCCGGGAAGGTCCGTGATCCTCGTCGAATTCTGTCCCCGGATCCCGCCGTCCTTGCGGTCAACTGTGACGCCGGGAAAGTTCCCTACATGCTGATTGGACCCGGTCAGCTGGTTAAAGAGCGTGGTTTTGCCGCTGTTCTGGTTGCCCACGAGGGCAAATGTGAGGAGCGTGCCGTCCGGGAGGGGCGTGCCGCTTCCCTTGGGATGGTACTTACCTTCCTCGCCAAGGCCGGGGTGCTGGACGGATTTTCCGCGCGCGCCCCTTTCGCTGGTGCTTTTTTCAGGGGACGAAATGGGTTCAATGCCGATCCTTGCAGCATCGGCAACGCGCAGCGTCAGCTCATAGCCGTGGATGCGAAGCTCAAGGGGATCGCCGAGGGGTGCAAGTTTAACCAGGGTGACTTCTGTACCCGGGATGACGCCCATGTCCAGAAAGTGCTGTCTGAGCGGGCCTTCTCCGCCCACGTTCAGAACCCGGGCCGACTGACCGACAGGAAGTTCGTTCAACGTCATAAGGTAAGCTTCCTCCGTTTATCTGTTTTGGACTGACCGGTTCGTGCGGCTCTGCGCCGGAAAGATGGCTGGTCAGAGCCTTTTGCATCGTATTTCAAAAAATGGTATGTGTCAATACTAACTAACCAGAACAGAAAAGGTTTAAACAGCCTGACCGCAGCATGTAACTTAATCGATTAAGTTCACGGACCTGATGGGACAGTGGAAGAATTCCGTCAGGAGGAGTACAATAAAGGAAGAAAATCTCAGACGGAGGAACACCATGAAAGGAAAGAAAATACTGGACGTCAAAGTGGACTGCACCGGGAAGAATGTCTCACTGGTCAGTGAAGGCAGGGAAGTCCTCATGATCCCTTTTACCGGGACGGTGACGGGCCCGTTATTTGAAGGCATGGTCGAACCCTGCGGGGTCGACACCCAGACAGTCAGTGCCGACGGGGTCCGGCACATGTCGGCAAGGTACATGCTCACCGGCAAGGACTGCAAGGGGGAGAGCGCCCACATCTATGTGGAGAACAACGGCTGTTTCAGGGACGGGGAGGTGCCCATGCCTTTTCAGACGGTCCCGGTTTTCAGAACGGACAGCAAGGCGCTGGCCCCGTATCTGCATGCAGACAGGTTCGCAGGTGAGGGAAGCAGTGAAGAGGACGGGCTCCACATCTGTTTCTACGATGTCCTCGACGGAGAGGAGGGGCCAGACGGTGCGCAACCATGAAGTGACGAAGGTCCAGCCCCTCCTTGATGACAAAGGGTGCCTTTCTGAACCGGGCTGGGCAAGGGGGTGCGTGTGGCAGTACCGCCGCAGCGGAATCCGCGCACCGCGCATGCGCATCAAGGAATGGGACTATTATCTGGTCCTCCATGACGGGAAGGACTCCGGCGACAGAAGCTTCGGTGCGGCGTTCACCCTCTCGGATGACGGCTATGTGGGGCTGCAGTCCGTGTCCTTCCTGCTTCCTGAAAGGTCATCGCCGCGGGAACACACGTCAACCATCCTGAAGCTGTTCCCCATGGGCAGGATGCATATGCCGTCCACCCCTGAGGAGGGCACGACGGCTTTCTCAGACAGACAATTGCAGCTGACTTTTCAGAAGACCGGAAGGAAGCGGCAGATTTACGGCCGGTATGCCGATTTCTGGGACGGGAAGGACCTGGACGTGGACCTGGAGCTTGACTGCCCGCAGATGGATACCATGTGCATTGCCACGCCCTTTGACCGTCCCGGACGCTTCTATTACAACCAGAAAGTGAACAGCATGCGCGCACAGGGGCAGCTGCGTCTGGGGAGCGAAGTGTACACGTTCCATCCGGAGACGGATTTCGGGACGCTCGACTGGGGAAGGGGCGTGTGGACCTACGACAACACCTGGTACTGGGGCAACGGCAATACGGACCTGGACGGGCACGCCTTTGCTTTCAATATTGGCTATGGGTTCGGTGACACAAAAGCGGCAACGGAAAACATCCTGTTCTATGACGGCGCAGCTTCCAAGCTGGACGACGTGGAGATCCGCATACCCGGGGACAGGGCGCTTCACGACATGGAAAGTCCCAGGTACCTCTCACCCTGGGAGGTCCACGAGTCGTCCGGGCGCTTTGAAATGACCTTTACGCCCATCATGGACCGCAGCGCCAAGCTGGACTTCAGACTGATTGTCTCCGACCAGCACCAGGTGTTCGGCACCATGACGGGATACGCTGTGCTGGATTCCGGTCAGAAGATCGGGGTGCGGGACATGCTGTGCTTTATTGAAAAGGTCCACAACAGGTACTGACCGGAGCGCGGTGTATTCTTCAGACGAAGAGAAAAGGGTTTCCGTTTCGGTGAAGGAGAAGACGATGACAGAACTTGTCGGGAAATATGCAAGTGCAAAAATATTCACGGATACGCTGGACGACGCGACCCGTTCACAGGTGGAGAACCTGCTCAGCCAGCCCTGTGTCTCAGGGTCAAAGATCCGCATTATGCCGGACTGCCACGCCGGCGCCGGATGCGTGATTGGCACCACCATGACCATAGACCGGAGGGTGATCCCCAGTCTGGTGGGAGTGGACATCGGCTGCGGCATGCTGGCGACAAAGCTGAAGGAAAAGCGGATTGACCTTCCAAGGTTCGACTCTGTCAGCCAGGCTCAGGTCCCCTCGGGCATGAACATGAGGGAGAAGGCGCACAGCCTGTCTGAAACCATCTCCCCGGAAGAGCTTATCTGCTACAGGAAACCCGGCTGCCGGGTGTCGGAGGAGGTATTCAGGCTGAGTCTTGGCACGCTGGGCGGCGGGAACCATTTCTGGGAGCTGGACCGGGACGAGGAAGGGTATGTCTGGCTCGTGGTGCACACAGGGTCAAGGCGCACCGGCAAAGACGTCGCAGAGTACTATCAGCGCTCGGCGTATGAAGTGCTCAATGGCCTGGGGAGAGAGAGGAAAAAACAGGAGGAAGAGCAGAAAAAGGCTTATATACTCGCCCTTCAGGACGCAGGCAGGGACAGGGAGATCCAGGACCTGCTCGCTGCTTTCCGGCCGGAGCTCCCGACTGACGCGCCACGCATCCCGTATGAAATGGCGTATTGCGAGAACGAATGGTTCGACGGGTACCTGCATGATATGCGGGTCATGCAGGCCTACGCAGCGCTCAACCGCAGGATCATCACCGAGGTGATTCTCAAATATGCCAAGCTCCATGCGACGGACCAGTTTGAGACGGTGCACAATTACATTGATACGGAGGCTATGATCCTGCGGAAAGGCGCGGTCTCGGCTAAGGCCGGTGAGAGGCTGCTCATCCCCATGAACATGCGGGACGGGGCCCTGATCTGCACGGGCAAAGGCAACAGCGACTGGAACGAGTCGGCCCCGCACGGCGCCGGAAGGCTGATGTCCCGCGCGGAGGCAAAGGAGAGTATTACCGTGAAAGCCTACCGGGAATCAATGAAGGGGATCTATTCCAGCTGCGTCGGGAAAGGCACTCTCGACGAATCGCCCTTCGCTTACAAGCCTATGGACGAGATCGTCCGGAACATCGCCCCTGCGGTTGAGATTGTCTCCCACATCCGTCCGATTTATAATTACAAAGCCGGTGACGAGGAAGCTTAAGAAACGGACCATTTGGGGAAATGGCAGGATTATGGTACAATACAGCCGAATCAGACATCAGATGCTCAACAGGGGGAGATTATGCACTGCTACACGATCCGGGAAGCGCTCATGCCAAGCGATGAATTATGCGGGCCCTATGTTGTGGTTCTGACACCGGGGGAATGGGAAGAAAAACGGGAATCATTCGGAATGGGCATAGATCTGGATATGTCCGCTGATTCACATGTCACCAAAGCAGAGGTCAATCTGGATTCCCTGACGGGCACCCTGTGCATCCCTGACAGGAAGAACCTGAGGCAGGAACCGGAAGCCTTCAATTTTGCCCTCGACGAGCGCGGGCTCGTGCTCATAGATGCGGGGGACAGGGCGCTGAGGATGGTTGAGCAGATCCGCAGGACCAAGAAATGGCGGAGCCCCTGTCTGGAACGTTTCCTGTATGACATGCTCGAGTCGGTCATTGACGGGGACCTGATCCTTCTTGAAGACTATGAGGACAGTCTGAGCCGTATGGAGAACGAACTGCTCGACGGGCAGCTCGAGGGTCAGCTCGAACGGGTGCTGGGCATACGCAGCGAACTGCTGCAGCTGCGCACGCACTATGAGCAGCTCATTGACCTCGGACAGGAGCTGGAAGAGAACGAGAACGGCTTTTTCGGCAAGGACCAGCTGCGCTTCTTTGAACTGTTCACCAAGAGAGTGGAAAGGCTGCAGGACATTGTGACAGGGATGAGGGAGCATACCATCCAGGTGAGGGACCTGTACCAGACGCAGCTGCAGGACAAGCAGAACCGCCTCATGATGGTACTGACCGTGGTATCCACCATCTTTCTCCCGCTCACCCTCATCGCGGGGTGGTTCGGCATGAACTTCACGAATATGCCGCTGATCAACGCACCCTGGGGCTATCCCTTTGTGATCGTCCTCTCGGTGGTGCTTGTGCTTGGCCTGATACGGTATTTCCAACGGAAAAATTGGTTTAATTGAAAATGAGGTAGACTATGGACAGACCAGTGATTATTTGTCACATGATGACAAGCCTCGACGGCAAGGTGACAGGTTCTTTCCTGAACACCCTGGAAGCCAAAAAGGGAAGCGAAAGGTATTACGAGCTGCACCGCGCCTATGGCGCGCAGGCTTTTGCCTGCGGCCGGGTGACCATGGAAGGCAGTTTCATGGACGACTCGTACCCCGATCTTGCCCCTTTCCTGGAGACAGAGGTCCCTGAGGGGGACTACATTGCGGACAAGTCATGTGCACAGTATGCTGTCGCATTTGACCGCAAGGGGCGCCTTGGCTGGAAGAGCGGCTATATCCAGGACGAGGACAACGCATATAACGGGGCACACATCATCGAAGTGGTCTCCTCGGCGGCCCAATCGCCCTGCCTGGCGTATTTCCGTTCCATCGGCGTATCCTACCTTTTTGCGGAGACGCTGCAGGAAGCACTTGAAAAACTCAAGGCCCTTTTCGGCATCGAAAAGATGCTGCTCGAAGGCGGGAGTGAGCTCAATGGTGCCTTCCTCAAAGCAAACCTGGTGGACGAGATTTCCCTGATCCAGCTTCCGGTGCTTACCGATCCCAAGGGCAAGCCGCTTTTTGAACGGACAGAGTTCCTCAGAGCCGAGCTGACCAGCAGCCAGGCGCTGCCCGGCGGGATGCTGGAGACCCATTATCTGGTTGTGAGGGAACCGGTCTGATCAGAAAATAAGAAAAGACTCACAGAACAAGATCTGTGAGCTTTTCTGTTTCTCTGACCCGCAGGAGGGCACATGACATATCTTGAGTTTCAGCTGCCTGAGCCGCTCAGGGAAGCTGCCGGGGCCCCCTGCATGGCCAGGCTCCGGCACATCGGGATGAACTGCGGCTGTGAGTATACCTCGCTTCCGCTCTTTGAAAAGGGCCGGATGTACAGCCGCTATCTGCACAGTGTGGGCGTGGCCGGCATCGCATGGGACCACACAGGAGACCTGAGGCAGGCCATGGCGGGCCTTCTCCATGATGTGGCCACGCCGTGCTTTGCCCATGCGGTGGATTTTTTCAACGGGGATTACATGCACCAGGAATCCACTGAAGCGGGGACACGGGAGATCATAGCGCAGGACAGGGAGCTTCAGGCCATACTCGGAAAATATGGCATGGAGACAGAGGATGTGGCGGATTACCACAGGTACCCTGTGGCTGACAATGATCCGCCGGGGCTGTGCGCCGACCGCCTGGAATACACCCTGGGGAACCTCTTCTTTTATGGGCTGATGGGCCCTGAGGAAATCCGGGAGCTGTATGCCGACGTCCTGACGGTCCCGGGGGAAAAGCCGGAGGTGGGATTCGGGCACCTGCGCAGCGCACGGGCCTTTGCCTTTGGCGCGCTCAGGTGCTCAAAGGTCTATGTTTCCGCACAGGACAGGTATGCCATGCAGGTCCTCTCTGAGATATTGCGGTATGCTGTGCTCGAACACGTCATATGCAGGGAGGACCTGTACACCACAGAGGAACAGGTGATTGCCTCCCTTATGGGTCATCCCCTGACACGGGAGATGTGGGAAGCGTACCGGGACCTTTCTGAAGTCACGGAACACAAGGAATATACGCAGGGCGCGAGGCAGGTCAGCGCCAAACGGCGATGCATCGACCCCCTTGTGCTGGGACGGGGGAGACTGTCAGAAATTGACGGGGATTTCAGAGCGGAACTCGGGGCTTTCCTGCGCTCTCCCCAGGACGGTTGGCTCTCAGGGCAGACAAAAAGCGGGAACATGTCCCGCTTTATGCTCAGAGAATTTTAGAGAAGACCAGCGTGGCCGGCAGACCTGCCGTAAAGGTGGTCTCAAGGGTGAGGGTGCCGTCCTCCTGCAGCTGGAAGGTCAGCGCGGTGCCCTTCTCATCTGTGGCGGTCAGCGCGCCGTCCGCGAAGGCCGGTACATAGCGCTCAACCACGGTCTCTTCGCTGCTCTGGACCTGGTAGGTGACCTGGGAAGCGCCCACGACAAGCAGGTAGCTCAGCCCCATCTCGGCAAGGTCCATGGACTGGCCGGATACGGTCATGGATTCCGCCATCCATACGCCCAGGAGCGGATTGCTGGGATCCGACTCGACCTGGATATCTGAACCGTCTTCGTTCTTGGGCAGGATGCTGGTGATATCCTCGCCGCCCAGTTTGAGCACGACGTCCTCGAGGGTGGAGATCAGCACATCGGAATTGACATCCTCGAGCGTGGCTTCCTTGCCTGCGCTGCCATCGCTGAAATCTGTGTAGACTGTGGTCAGTCCGTCGCCGCTGACCGTGATGAGCGTCGTCAGGTCATTCAGAGAAGAGGGAAGCTTATTGAGGTCGACATTGTCGATGCCAAAGGAACCATTGCTTTCAGCTGATCCGGCGGCAAGGGAGAGCGTCAGGGCGATGGCCAGCAGGAGGGAAAGAAAACATTTCATAGTAGGACTCCTTTCTTTTGCAGAACATGATCTGTCTATATCATAACACGCCTGCACAAAAAAATACAGAGCGTGTCATGCCGTCTGCTGCCTGACAGCCGGGGTGCCGTAGGGGCGAAAAAGCGGCAGAGCGGGGAAAAGGCGGGCGGAAAGGGAACGCTTACCGCTTGGCAGAGCCAATTTACATCTATCAGGATGAGCCTGCGCGCTCCGGTCCGGCCGGCTCATCAGGAAATCCGGTACAGAGGTGGAAAGCATGTATGAACTGATTCAGGTTGCGCAAAACAGCTATTATATCCAGAGCCCGGCGAAAATCGGACTTGTGACTGAGGGGGACACGGCTTACCTCATTGACAGCGGCAATGACAAGGATGCAGGCAAGAAGATCAAAAAGATACTGGACGGCATGGGGCTCAAGCTCAAGGCGATCTACAACACCCATTCCCATGCGGACCATATCGGCGGGAACCGCTACCTGCAGGAGCAGACAGGGTGCGAGATCTATGCCAGGGGGCTGGAGGCCGCCTTTACCCGCACCCCTTATCTGGAACCTGCCTATCTTTACGGTGCCAATCCCCCGTCCTCCCTGCGCCATAAGTTCCTCATGGCCCAGCCCAGTCAGGTCGAGGAACTCACCGAAGATGTCCTGCCCCGGGGATGGGAGATGATCCCCCTGCCGGGCCACGCCTTTGACATGGTCGGGTTCCGCACGGGCCGTGTCATCTATCTGGCGGACTGCCTCACGGGCCATGCGACACTGGAAAAGTACCGCATCACATTTCTTGTCGACCCGGATCTCTACCTTAAGACACTGGAGAAGGTCCGGGAACTGGAAGCGGACTGGTTCATACCTGCCCATGCGGATGCGACACAGGACATCCGGTCCCTGGCGGAGGAGAATATGGCATGCGTGCACGAGATTGCTTCAAGGATCCTTGAGGTGTGCGGTGAGCCTGCCGGCTTTGAGTCGATCCTTCGCAACCTGTTCATGGCCTATGAGCTTCCCATGACCTTTGAACAGCACGCCCTTGTGGGTTCCACTGTCCGCTCCTATCTCACCTATCTTCAGGAGCGCGGGGAGCTCGGCGCGGTGATTGAAGACAACAGGCTCCTGTACCGGCGTCTGTAAGATGCCATCCATGACAAAGCGGATCCAGAAACCATTTTATATATAAAAGTGAGGGAACAGATATGGGTACGAACATTCGATTGGGTTTTGCACCGACACGCCGCGCGATTTTTTCCGCTCCGGCTGCTGTGGCCTACCGCAAACTGACGGCGGACCGTCTGCGCGAGCTGGGCATTGATTTTGTCGATATCGATGACATCAATGAGGAAGGCCTGCTCTATGATGACGCGGGGCTGGAGAAAATCATCGAGAAGTTCAAGAGGGAAAAGGTGGACGGGCTCTTCCTTCCCCATGCCAACTTCGGGACGGAATATGAGTGCGCGAGACTGGCCAAGGCGCTGAATGTGCCTGTCCTCCTCTGGGGGCCGAGGGACGAGCGGCCGGATGAAAACGGCATGCGGCTGCGGGACAGCCAGTGCGGTCTGTTTGCCACGGGCAAGGTCCTCAGGCGCTTCAAGGTGAAGTTTACCTATATGAACAACTGCAACCTTGAAGACCCGGAGTTTGAGCGCGGCATCCGGGACTTTCTTGCCGTGTGCAATGTGGTACGCGTCTTCCGCTCCACAAGGATCTTGCAGATCGGGCCGCGTCCCTTTGATTTCTGGTCAACGATGTGCAATGAGGGTGAGCTGCTTGAGAAATTCAACATCCAGCTCGCGCCCATCCCCCTTCCGGAACTGTACCAGGAGATGAAGAAATGGCGCGAGGAAGGCAGTGAAGTCGCCAGGGTGGTGGCCTACTGCAGGGAGAACATGATATGCAGCATTGAAGACGAGCAGCTTGAGCATGTTGCCTGTCTGAAAGTGGCCATGAAAGCCCTTGCGGAAAAGTACGGCTGCAACGCCATAGCCATACAGTGCTGGAACGCCCTGCAGGATGAGATCCATATCATGCCTTGTGCGGCAAACTCCCTCCTCAATGAAGAAGGGATCCCTGTCATCTGTGAAACTGACATCCACGGCGCGATTTCCACCCTGATTGCAGAGGCGGCCTCCATGAACGAGCGGCGCGTGATGTTCTCTGACTGGACGGTCCGCCATCCTGACAATGACAACGGGGAACTGCTCCAGCACTGCGGCCCCTGGCCGATCTCGGTGGCGAAAGAAAAGCCCACCA
The DNA here is from genome assembly GCA_946538615.1 of uncultured Clostridia bacterium. Classification (GTDB taxonomy): domain Bacteria; phylum Bacillota; class Clostridia; order Christensenellales; family Aristaeellaceae; genus UBA2943. Next base: position 1,542 of record CAMNGW010000046.1, on the reverse strand, counting down.
TCTGTGTGCCTGTCGCCTTCCCCCAGAACGGCGCCGTATCCGCAGAGGCCAAACACGGCCCAATGAGCCTTGTGCGCTTTGACGGGGACGACGGGGAGTACTCCATTCTCCTCGGCCATGCCCGGGGCATTGACGGCCCCTGGACGCGCGGCACGTACGTATGGGTCGAGGTCAATAACCTCAAGCGCCTGGAAGCGAAGGTTGTGGAAGGACCTTACATCCACCATGTGGCCGCAATCCACGGGGACGTGGTGCCTGTTGTGTACGAGGCCTGCAAATACATCGGGGTCAGGCCGGACCTGTATGATCCCATTGAGGACAAAGTGCTGGCCTATCTCCATGGGGAGGATGTAGTTTTCGACGAAGTCTGAAGCTGAACAGATGAAAGGGATGAAAACGCGATGAACCCGCTCGCGATCAGGGCATACGAACTGCGGCAGGATGTGCTGGATATCATTGTCTCCGGGGGAGGCGGCCACATCGGCGGGGACATGAGCAGCATGGAGATCATGCTGACCGTGTACTCGAGGATGCATGTGGACCCCACTCGTCCCAAGGACCCGGACCGGGACCGTTTTGTGCTCAGCAAAGGGCACTGCGTGGAGACGCTGTACGCCGTTCTGGCGGATAAAGGGTTCCTCTCTCTAGAGGAAGTGAAAGCCAAATTCTCCAGGTTCGGCTCAGAATACATCGGGCACCCGCACAACACGCTCCCGGGCATTGAAATGAATTCCGGGTCACTGGGGCACGGGCTTTCCGTGAGCGTGGGCATGGCCCTGGCAGGAAAAATGGACGGACGGGCCTACAGGGTGTACACGCTCATGGGGGACGGCGAACTGGCCGAGGGCTCCGTGTGGGAGGCCGCGATGGCAGCGGGGCATTACAGGCTGGACAGGCTGTGCGCCATCATTGACAGGAACGGTCTGCAGATCTCAGGGCCAACCGAGGAGGTCATGGCCCACGGGGACCTTGCCGGGAGGTTCACAAGCTTTGGCTGGCACGTCATCGAGGTGGCGGACGGCAACAATGTCGACCAGCTTGAGCGCGCCCTGGACGAGGCGGAGGCGACGCAGGGACGTCCTTCCCTGATCATTGCCCATACCGTCAAGGGAAAAGGCTCTGCGCTGATGGAAAACAAGGCGGAATGGCACCACCACCTTCCGACACCGGAGGAATATGAAATCCTGCGTGCCGATTTTGCCAGGAGAAAGGAGGAACTGCTGCATGAATAAGGTTGCCAATCGGGCAGTGATGTGCCAGGTCCTCATGGAGCATGCATCGGTGGACAGGGACCTTGTGGTCCTCTGCAGCGACTCGCGCGGCAGTGCCTCGCTCACCCCTTTTGCCGAAGCCTATCCCTCCCAGTTTGTCGAGGTGGGGATCGCCGAGCAGAACCTGGTGGGGATCGCTGCGGGCCTCGCGTCCTGCGGGAAAAAGGCCTATGCGGTCTCGCCGGCAAGCTTTCTCTCCACCCGCTCCTATGAACAGTGCAAGGTGGACTGCGCCTATTCGGGCACGAATGTCAAGCTTGTGGGCATCTCC
>CAMNGW010000045.1 GCA_946538615.1 uncultured Clostridia bacterium | reverse complement strand
GCTCTTGTTGTCTGCGAGATCTACCGCAGCAACGGCAGCTGGAAGTTCAATGCAGTGGGGGCCGGCTATCAGGGCGGTCTGTATGCACTGTGCAAAGCCTACGGAGTGAATGTCTGAGTTTGTTTATGTCAGGGGCGGTGAATATCGCCCCTGATACTTGCTTGTATCGTGAGGTGACGGGGTTGAAAACAGAGACCGCTCTTGATCGGAACTCACTGCAAAATTATGGGACGGTTCGTGGCGCCTACAGTACTTCCGATATTATGCGGATGAACGCCAGGGTCAGAAAGAGCGCAGGGCTCGACGCGGATGCTGCCAGAGAAACGCTCCCGGTCCAGGCACCTGTTCAGGAGAGCCGGAGAGCACCCGACCCTGCTGCGGAACCCAGGAGCCAGCCCGCCCCCACCCGCTTTTCTGTTCCGCCCCTGAGCAGGACTGTGGGGAAGGGACAGAAGACAAGTCTGTTCCAGGCTGGAGAAATACCTCTGCTGCGGGTAGGGTTCGGATGGAACGTCAGGAGCGCAGCCTGCGATGTGGATGCTTCAGCGTTTTTACTGGGACCAGACAGAAAAGTGCCGGGTGATGACTGGTTTGTCTTTTATGGTCAGACGGCAAGTCCGGACGGCAGTGTCACATTTTCCACGGGAGGCACAGACCGGGAAGTGATTTCAGTGGATTTTACCCGGCTGAGAAAAGATATTGAGCGGATTGTTTTCGTCATGACCATTGATGAAGCCTTTTCACGGCGTCAGCATTTTGGCCTGATTGAGGACGCTTACATGCGTGTGCTTGACGGAAGAGATGGAAGAGAACTGGCAAGCTATAAAGTGGAAGACGCCTATGAAACGGTGACTTCCATGACGCTGGGTGAAATTTACCTGCATAATGGCGTATGGCGGCTGAACCCTGTTGGCAATGGGGTACATCAGGACCTGGCGGGCCAGTGTGCACTGTACGGGGTAGCGATTGCCTGAAAGGAAAGAATATGCTGACATTTGAGACAGTCAACGAACTGACACTGAGAGTGACATGCAGGGGCAATGATGTGCTGTTCGCCAAGGCGGGAGCATTTATTGCGGGAGAAAGCACTGGCGGCAAGAACTATCGTTTTGAGAAAGTCCTTCTCGGTCCGCAGCAGAATCTGCTGCAGGCTGCTCTGGGTTCCCTTGCGCGCCGGGCAACCGGTGAGAACCTGCCCCTGATGAAGGTGTCTTTTAACGGGGATTCACAGACGTATTATGCCAATTATGGACAGCACATTACAGCCTACAAGCTTGCACGCGGCGAAGTGCTTTCTGTGGAATCCGAAAACATACTTGCGTTTACACAGGACTGCGATTATTCTGTCCGGTTCCTTGGAGTGGGCGTGCTTTCCCAGAAAGGACTGGCCACCTCGACACTGATCGGGCGCGGGGACCATGCGTATGTAGCGGTCCTTTCAGACGGCAATCCCATTGTGCTGAGCAATGTCAATACAAGGACCACGCTGTCGGTTGACCCGGACGCAGTGATCTGCTGGATCGGGGACGAGGGATACAACAACGATCCACAGGTCAAGACAGACCTGAACTGGAAGAACCTGATTGGTCAGGCATCCGGTGAATCCTACGCTTTTGAGTGGGGCGGCAACCAGCCTGTGACAGTTGTCATACAGCCCTCAGAGCGCAAGGGCGGTATACGGCTCGCAGTGGATTAAAGGAAAAGAAGCAGGGAGGTTGGTCATCAATGAAAAAAACCAGGCTGAAGTTCAACGCACCGGCTGTGCTGATTTTTTCACTTCTGTGTCTTGCGGGTTACGCCCTTAACTTTGTGACATCGGGCTGGGCGAACAGGACACTGCTGAGCGTGTACCGCGGCTCTCTGCTGAACCCCCTGACATATATCCGGTGCGTGACCCATGTGCTGGGCCACAGTTCATTTGCCCATCTGACAGGCAATCTGATGTATATCCTCATCCTTGGTCCCATTCTTGAGGAAAAATACGGGACAGAGAACATCGCGTTTGTCATGGTCGTCACAGCGCTTGTGACAGGCATCATCAATATTGTGTTTTTCCCATTCACACGGCTTCTGGGTGCGAGTTCCATTGTCTTTGCCTTCATCCTCCTTGCTTCCATTACGGATGTGGGCGAGCGGGCCATACCGGTCACATTTCTTCTTGTGGCAGTGCTGTATTTTGGCAGGGAACTCTATGAGGCGTTCTTTGTTGCAGACAATATTTCACATGTTGCTCACCTTGCCGGTGGAATCACCGGTTCTGTGCTGGGTTTTGTGATGAACAGAAATAAAATGGGACGCTTCGCGAGGTGAGGACATGTTTCAAAGAGAAAAGCTCCGCTCGCCGCAGGATCTCTTTCTGAGGCGCAGCGCAAGAACCGGAAAGGGTTCCTATCTGGTAAGGATCTTTCAGGACGGTCCTGGCGTTCAGGACCTGATTTACCGCTACTATGAAGCTGTGGCGCAAAAAGGCGCGCTGATTGACGGCGGTCTTGCCAATCCTGACACAAGACAGCTTTCCTATTATCAGGAGGTGCTTGGCGACCGTTTTGAAGCGTCTGACAGCTTTATCGCTCAGGCCCTGCAAAAATGGCTGCCCAGGATGACGGCGTCTGACAGAAAAGCCTTTGCGGATGCGATGATGAACGAGTTTAAGCGCCTCCGCCAGGCCGGAAAGCCTGAAGCTGCGCTGCGCAACGTGTACGTGAAGATGATGTGCTGGATGTACTATCGGTTTGAACGGGTCCTGCCGTATCTTTCTGACGATGAAGTTGCGCGTGTTCTGTACTTCGGCTCGGATGTGACACCCCATGAACTGACTTTTCTGAGTATGCTTGCCGGGCTTGGGGTGGATATTCTCATTGTAGAAAAAGACGGGGACAGTGCGTACCTGAAGACGGATCCGGAATCGGCACTTTCAGAGGTGCTCGCCATGGGCCGTCAGCCGTTTGCCCCTGATTTCAGCCTGAAAAAACTGCGCGCTGCCCATCAGGCGCCACCAAAGCCTGCAGCGCCTGTGAAAAGTGCACCGGTTCCTGTCCCTTCTGCTGTTCCTTCACGCCCCGCGCCTTCGTCCGGAGGAGGGTCCGTGCAGGCTCTGCTTGAAAAGCGCTTTCCAAAGCCGTCGCGCACAGGGTGCCCCAATGCCTGGATGAAGGAGGCTTCCATCAACCAGATCCTTGAAGCACCTGCTCTTCGCGGATCGGACCCGGCGCTGTTCTATCATGCGTACATCGTCTGCTACGGGGCAGCTGACAGGCTGACGTATCTCAACGAACTCTACCAGCTCCATCAGAAGCTGCTGCGTGCTCAGCGCAACGTCGTGGTCGTAGATGGCGAGATCCCCAAGGCAAGCGTGGAAGAGATCGAAAAAATCCGCAGGCACCCATACCGTTCAACGGAAGAGCTGATTATTGATCTGGCCGGGAACCTGCCAGCATCTTCCTCAGCGGAACTGCAAAGGGAAATGCAGTGGGCCTTTATGCATGTCATGCTCGATGAAGCCAAAAGTGAGCCGAATCTGAACCGGCTGACCGTTACAGCTGTTCAGCTCCTGTGTCTGATCCTGAGATACCAGGGCGGCCTGTTCCAGGGAAAGAAGGAAATGCCCTGCTATATCCAGATGACAGAAGGCCTTTCCGGTTACGAGCAGGCCTATGTGCGCTTTCTTGCCTGCCTCCCTGTGGATATCCTGGTCCTGGTTCCGGACATGAGCTGTTCTGCCAATCTGCGGGGCACGGGGATTCTGGAAATCAAAGGGTCGGAAAGCCTTCCGGGCGCCCATTTCCCCTTGGGCGATGCAGGGACCGCCATGCGGACGGCGGCATCCCTGGCTGAAAGCGATCTGAACACCCTGCTGTATACAGATTCGGGCATGTACCGCAACCAGCAATTTGCCAAGGCAACAGCTGTCACGCTCCAGACAACCTACGATGAGATTTTTATTCTCTGGGACCAGGAGCTGAAGTACCGGCCGAATTTTTCAACGCAGGGCAACAACGTGACAATGCCGGTAATCTATGCTAAGATTTCAGGTGTAGAACAGGGGAAGATGATCCCTTACTGGCAAAAGGTCAAAACGCTTTGCGAAGCACAGGATACGCTGGTTTACCGGCATTTCCCGATTCACATGAACCAGGGGGTAAACAGCTATCAGGCCTTGGCCACGCGCTACCTGCAGCAGGGGCGCATACGAAAGGCTGAGCTGAAAGCAGACAGGCGCTATCCCTTTGGCATGCTGCGCGAGGAACTGCAGGACCATATCCTGACGAATGTACAGTTCATGCTCGACAACAGACTCATTAAAGGAACCTTTGAAAACGGAACGGAGTACGCAATCCTTGCCAGTGTCCTGAACTTGGAAAAAGAGGTGCTCCGTCTCATTCAGGCTTTCGATTTCACAAAAAGGAACCCCAAGCTGGTCTGCGTGCATACCACAGATGAGAGCCCTGTCCTGGAGGACGCGGTCCTTACGACTTTCTTTCACCTGATCGGGTTTGATGTGGTCCTTTTTGTCCCCACCGGGTATCAGACGATCGAGCGGTTCCTGAATGAAGGCTATCCGGTGGAACACCAGATTGGGGAATACCGGTATGACGAGGTTATGCCGGATCTGCATACACTGCCTGTTACAAAACGCGGTTTCCTGGACAACATTTTTAAGAGAGGATGAAGACACCATGGCTATGAATTTTAACCGTCCCAACCCGGAAACTACCTATGCTCCTGCCCCTGCACAGACAACCACAGAGGTTATCGAAGTTCAGCCGTATGATATCATCGCTGACAAGGCAGAGACCGTTCAGCAGCTGGCACATTCGCCTGAGATTGAGAACCTCACATCCACCATTGATATCTATGATCTCAATACCATCGTTTCCTTTGGCTCACAGTCTGCCGAAGAAATCTCCAAGGCTTCCGATATTGTGCTGCGTTCCATGAGCCTTACCCAGCTTGATGAGTCCAGCAAGATGCTCGTGGCCCTTGGGAAGATTATGGACCAGTTTGATATCGATGAGATCAAGGAAAACCCCGGGCTGTTCGGCAAGCTGTTTGGCAATCTGCGCAAGCAGCTTGACAGGATCCTGGACAAATACAATACCATGGGTGATGAGGTCGATAAGATCTATGTCCAGCTCAAGCAGTATGAGGGAGAGATCAAACAGTCCAATGCCAAGCTTGAGCAGATGTTCCAGGCAAATGTCAGCTATTTCCATGAGCTGGAGAAATACATCGTGGCAGGCGAACAGGGCTGCCAGGAGATACAGGATTACATTGGACAGAGGCAGACAGAAATGGAGAGGACCGGCGACCAGTCCATTTCCTTTGAACTGCAGACCCTGCAGCAGGCCCTGGCGATGCTTGAGCAGCGCACACAGGACCTGCGCACAGCGGAATCCGTGGCCCTCCAGTCGATCCCGATGATCAAAACGATCCAGTTCAGCAATATGAACCTGGTGAGAAAGATCAATTCTGCATTTATCGTGACGCTCCCTGTCTTCAAGCAGGCCCTCGCTCAGGCTATCATGCTCAAACGGCAGAAGCTCCAAGCGGACGCGATCCAGGCGCTGGATGAACGTACCAATGAGATGCTTCTGAAGAATGCCAAGAACACGGCAGAGCAGGCCAAGCTGACAACGCGTATGGCAGCAGGCAGTTCCATCAAGACGGATACCCTCGAGAAGACCTGGCACACCATCGTCGCCGGCATCGAGGAGACCCAGAAGATTCAGGCATCAGCCCGCGAACAGCGCCTGCAGGACCAGAAGCGGCTTGAAGCGATCAAGCAGGAGTTCCTGACCAAATACAGCGGACCCGCCAGGACCTAAATTTATATATAAAACAGCTCCGTCTTCTCTGTGAAAGGCGGAGCTGTTTTCTGTGAGGGCTTTTTGACAGCATCAGAGCAGGAAATGCGCGGCTTTTACCCGGTGCAATTATGGGACTGTGGTTTTCAGGTCGGTCTTGTTTTCATACATTTTGGCATCGGAGCGTTTAAAGACCGTTTCAAAATCCGGGTCTTCCGGCTGATAGTCCGACATGCCGCATGCGATGGTGACTTCTTTTGAGAAAAGGTGGTTCTGATTGACAGACTGAATCTGATGGAGCAGTTCGTGCCGGTGCTCATAATCCTGTCCGGAGAGGACAATGGCAAACTCGTCCCCGCCGATGCGGAAGACAGGGCTGTGCTTAAAAATATTGCAGATGACGGAGCAGGCATGGCAGATGCATTCATCACCGGCCGCGTGCCCCAGAGAATCATTGACTGTTTTGAGGCCGTTGATGTCACATACAGCCACAGCAAAGGCAGCTGTCCCGTTACGGATCTCAAGGTTCTTCTGGCGCTCAATTTCCAGATAAGCATGTTTGTTTTTGACACCTGTGAGGGCGTCACGGTTCGCCATTTCGCGCATGGAGGCAAGCTGCCGTTCATGCTCCTGCTCGCGCCGCACCTGGGCATCAATCGAGGAGATCCCTATGACAATGTGTGGGTCTTTTTTATCAGCCATGGTCGTGGCCTTGAGATGGACATAATTCGGGACACCGCCGAACAGAATACGGTAGGTCAGGGTAAATGTCCCATTTTCGGACAGGGCGCTGAGCAGGTTGTCTTTTGTCATCGCACGCAGAAATTCTTTCTGGTCATCCGGATGGACCACGTGCGGAGTGTTCTCTTTCAGGGAAAGGAAGAAATCCTCTGTCCTGTTGTCCAGGTTAAGGGCTTTGTATTTGCTGTCCGAGCTGTACTCAATGAACTGGTTTGTTTCTGTATTGACATAGTAGATGCAGAAATAATCAGCCGCAAGGGCCTGTGCAATGGCTGAATACGTAATGTTCTCATGCAGCCTGCGCATTTCGGCATCGACATTGTAAACGCCAATGACAATGTGTCCATCGTCATCCATCCGTGTGGCCTTAAGCCGCACATAGGTAGGTTCTCCGTGGAACATCAGGCGGTAGGACAAGGTAAAAGTATGGTTGTTTTCAAGCTCGCGCAGGATGACTTCCTTCTGGAAACTGGTGAGCATGGCATCCACATCGTCCGGATGGACGACGCGATGGATATTTTTCCGGCTGACAGTGAAAAAGTCATCTCCGCTTTTTTCGATGCCAAGGGCAGTGTAGTCATCATAAGCACTGTATTCAATGAAATGATCTGTCCTGGCGTCAACATAATAGATGCTGAAGTAATCCTGAGCGAGTGCCTGCGCGACGCGGGCGTAGGTCGCGATGCTCTGACGCTCTGCATTCAGACGCTGCTCATCGGTAATCTGCTCATCAATGTTGGTAACCCCTATGATGAGGTGGTGCGGATTGTCTGTAGCCATGGTCGCCTTGAGCCGGTAATAGACAGGCCTGCCGCCAATCACAAGCCTGTAATCCAGACAGTAGGCATGACGGCGGCTGAGGGTATCCAGCAGAGAGCTTTTCTCCAGTGCGCGTGAAACTTTTTCCCTGTCATCAGGATAAACGACACAGAGAATGTCTTTCTGACACGCATCAAAGAATTGCTCCCCTGAAGTTTTCAGGTGCAGGGTACCATAAGCTCCATTGGTATGAAAGGCCATATAATCATCTGTCACGGCGTCGACATAATAGATGCTTTCAAGATCAATGGCCAATGCACGGGAGAGGCTCTGGAAATTGAGACTGCTTTTCCCGGAGACAGCAAACTGGTCCGGGCCGCGGTCGAACCTGCAGATCCCGATGACAATATGCTGCAGATCGGAGGCACGTACAGCTTTGACGAGGCAGGACACAGGGGCCCCCTGAATCAGAATGTGACAGTCTATGGTAAAGGGACGGTCCTGCGGATGATTCTGAAAATGAGCCATCAGCGTGTCTTTGCTCAGCGCTGAAGCAAAATGGGCCTGCTCCTCAAGGGGGATGAGATCAGGTATCTTCTGCTGCGTGTCCCCGAAAAAGTCTGTGCCACTGTGGGAGATCTGCAACGTGTTTGTCTGACAGCTTGTGCTGAAATGGGTGTAATGGCCGTTTGTGGTATCCACATAATAAATGCTGTCAAAGCCGACGGAAAGTGCATGCTCAATCTGGCACAGGGTATGGTTGCCCAGTGTGTTGCCTGTGAGGTCACCGTGATAATCGGCACGCTGGCTGAGGAAAGGTGCAAACTCGTTTTCCGGAACAGGTTTGGAGAAATAGTAGCCCTGTACAATGGCGCAGCCCATGGCCTTGAGCGTATCCAGCTGCTCCTGCGTCTCCACGCCCTCTGCGATCACCGGGACATGAAGACGTTCCGCGATCTCCATGATGACTTCCAGCATCCGGGTGTCTTTGGGACCGGAGAAAGCTGAGCGGATGAACTGCATATCCAGTTTGAGCGTGTCCACAGGCAGACGGGAAAGCATGTTCAGAGAGGAGTAGCCTGTCCCGAAATCATCCATCTCAATATGGAAGCCCATATTGCGCAGATGATTGACAGCTGCAATCATCTGATCGGCATTCTGGGTATAAGCGGATTCTGTAATCTCCAGCAGCAGGTCTTCTGCACACAGACCGTGCGTATCAAGAATGGACTGCAGTGTATCAGGCAGGCGAGGATCATACAAGTCGATCCGGGAAACGTTGACAGAGACGGGAGTGACAACGGGCCAGTTCTGTTTCCAGACCTGGATCTGGGCCGCAGTGTGCTCCCAGACATATGTGTCCAGTTCGTAAATCAGGCCGTTTTCCTCGAAAAGAGGGATGAAAATGCCGGGACTGATCATGCCAAGTTCAGGATGGAACCAGCGCACCAGCGCTTCGGCACTCGAAAGGACAGGGGTATCAGGCCGGATGTCAAACTTGGGCTGATAGAACACTTTGAACTGTTCTTCATCAATAGCACGGCGGAAATCTTCCACAAGCTGTTCCTGGTACAGCTCTTTTTCATGCATGTCAGCGTCATAGAGCGCAATGGTATGGGTGACGCTGGTGCGGATGGTGTCTGCTGCGATTTTGGCACGGTCAAACCTTCGTTCGATATCGATGGTTTTATCCACGCTGGCATAAACGCCCATGCGGAGACGCGCTTTGACCGGAGCTTCCCCTGTGGGAATTTGTGCCAGAAAAGATTCGTAGTCTGAGAGATGGGGCAGATAGACCAGGAAGGTATCAGCCTCTCTGCGGCACGCCATGCCCCCCATCTTCTGGGCTGCAGCCAGGATGTTTTCAGCCATCTGTCTGAGCAGTTTGTCGCCGAATGCGGTGCCATAGCGTTCATTGATCATCCGGAAATGGAACACATCCAGAACAATGGCATCCATGTCTGTGTCAGGATGGAACTGGTCAAGCTGGCTGGAGTACCTGTAAAAGTATTCACGGTTGTAGAGCCCGGTGAGGGTATCGCGTTCTGTGAAGCGGATGGTATCCTGGTCCTCGGAAAGCTCTATGATGCGGCGGATCCGGGCATGGATGACACCGGGCTGCGGGTAAGGCTTGGGTATGAAATCGATTGCGCCAAGGTTCAGACAGTCTATTTCAGCACTCTGGTCTGAAGTGAGGACGATAACAGGAAGCCTGGCTGTTGACGCATCTTCACGGATATGTCTGAGGACATCTGTTCCGTTCATGACGGGCATCATCAGGTCCAGGAGAACGAGGGACAGGGACGCCTTGTTTTCCTGGAGAACCTGTAAAGCCTGCGCACCGTTTTCAGCAAACAGAACGTCATATTCGTCCTCGAGGACATGGCCAAGGAGCTCGCGGTTGACTGCTTCATCGTCGACCACAAGGATTCTCCGGCGCCTTTTGAACGGATGATGGTGATGATTATCGTTGAGCATGCTGCCTCCCATAGGTTCAGCGGGTTTTTGCACCCATTTGTTTAAGTTCTTGTTTTTTCTGGTACATCAGATTGTCCGCACGTTCAAAAACAGAGTGCATGGCAGTGTCCTGGCCGGAGACGAAGTCGGAGATTCCTCCGGCAACGACCACCTGACCTGTTGTGATATTTTCTTCGGACCGGCGGTGCAATTCGGCCATCAGCGCGTCCCTGACTTCGTAATCCCGGCCTTTAAGCAATGCGACGAATTCATCTCCGCCCACGCGGAAGACGGGACTGTGCTGGAACAGTTCACAGATCATGGCTGATGCGGAACGGATATACTCATCTCCGGCCTTGTGTCCGTAAGTATCATTGACATATTTCAGACCGTTGACATCACACACGACCACAGCAAAGGGAGGCGCGTTGCCCGAACGGATGCTGGCATCCATGTTTTTCTCGAAATCGAGGTAGGCATGTTTGCTCTTGACATGTGTCAGAGGATCTGTGTTGGCGATCATCTGACTTTCCTTATTCTGTTTATTCATAAAGGAATAATTGGTCATCATGATGACAAGTGCAAAGACAAACATGGCGGTTGTCATGAGAATCGTCTGGGCATTGGATTTTTCCAGCTCCTGCAGCTGATCCTGGATAAACTGTTCATCCTCAAGACGGACCTGAGAGGTGACGCCGGTGGTGAGGTAGTGTTCACGGATATTGTCCATCATCACGTGATTGGAGGAGATCATGGACTGGCGCATCCAGATCAGAGCGATAAAGAGCACGAGGGCCAGCAGGGCCACCCAGACAATAATCGTATTGCCGAACCTGCGGCTGGGATCGTGGTGAAGAATATGCCGGAAAAAGACAAAACCGAGAATGCTCCAGACGATAAAAAGGAAATAGGTTTCTTTGGCCATGGAGCTTTCAGAGAGAAGGCTGGGCAGCAGCAGGTAAGCGAGAAAGGCTACCATCAGAACCAGGCCGGCAAGACCGTAGCGCTCGTCTTTTTTATCGCCGCAGGAAACTGCCATTTTTCTGGCAGAGGCGGAAACAATGGCATAAATAATGGTAGCGCCTATCGTTGTCACGTCAACGATCCAGCCGATGGCCGTTCGCCCCAGAAGGGGGATCAGGAATGACAGGCCGCATACAAGAAAGATCCCGTTCTGAGGTGCTCCTTTGCCGTTGAGCTGGCCAAACTTGTCAGGAAGAATGTGATCTTTACCCAGGGCGTAGAAGAGCCGGCCGAGCACGGAGATGTTCCCGATCAGGCTGGTGAGGATCAGACAGAGGAGGGAAAGCATGAGGATCCATATCCCGGCAGCGCCCAGATAATGTTCAGCTGCGTAAAAGGCGGGCAGTGCTTTGATCCCCTCAAGCTGGCCAAGGTCCGAAATATAATCCATCCATGTTTCATATTCCTGCGGAAAGGCCGTGACGGAGAGGAGAATAATGAAGATATACAGTAAGGTGGAGATGACAACGGTGAGCACCAGGAGCCGGAAGGCTTTGGTCCGCTTGAAAGAAAACTCTTCTGAAAAATGGGATATGTTTTCAAAGCCGATGTAAGCCCAGGGAGAAATCACGGCGATACGTATGATCTGGGACAGTGAGGAAGCATCCGGGATAAAAGCTGGCTCCAGGGGACGGTCCAGTGCAAAGAAAGCAGAGGCGAAGACAGAAATGATGCCAAGGGAGAAGATGACGCTCATTGCTGTCATGAGATGGATACTTAACCGCCGCTGAAAACAGCACAGGTAACCAAATAACAGGAGGGCCAGGACGGGCAAAATGGTTTCGCCGAGATAGACATCATAATCAAAAATGGTATAAAGTTTCCCGAAGCGGAACACATTTCCGAAAAAATAATGGGAAAACAAAGGCAGCGAAGTGACATTGGCCCATAAAATGGACAGATAGGTCAGGGACAGGAACCAGGCTGTCAGAAAACCGTGGTCATGGCCAAATGTTTCCTTGGCAAAGGTATATGCACCGCCGGCATCGGGATAGCACTGCATCATATAGCCGTAGTTATGGGAAACGATCAGCATGACGATCATGCCTAACAGCATGCCCAGTACACTGCCTGCAGGGCCTGCCTGTGCAAGGTACGTATTGCTGGTAACAACAAGGGAGCCCCAGCCGATGGTTGTACCGATGGCAAACGACCAAGCATGAATGGGAGACAGGTCCTGCTTAAAAGGGCTTTTGAAATTCTGCTGTTGTGTCAACTGTATCACCTCTGTCCTGGATCATGTTTTATCATGGACATGGAAGACAAGATAGCCTTTGGTTCTCTGCTGCCTTGCTGAAGAAAGGGCAAGCTGCGCATCATGGCAAATGTCGCCCTGTGGGTTCAGTCTGTCTGAAAAAGCAGCGCCAAAAGAAAGCGTGCAGCCCGGTACATCACCGTCTGTCCGGGAGAGCAATTGGATGATATGCTCAAGCTTAGTACAGATCAGCTGTTCGAGAACACGGGTAATGCGGGTAACGATGACAGCGAATGTATCATCCTCCACACGGCAGACAATGTCAACAGAACGGAAGGACTGGCGGAGAACAAGGGAAACGCGCCGTGCTGCCTGATCGGACATCTCCGGTGAAAGCGCATCGTAATTTTCGATCTTTCCCAAGATCAGGCAGATGTGGTCCATGTCCACGTCCCTGAATAATACGTCAAAGCCGCAGCGGTTATAGACACCTGTCACAGGGTCGTGCAGAACATCATAGGTGTACTTGTCGTGCGCAGCTCTGCCTGCACTGATCCTGCCGATCTTTTTTTCCGGCATAAACGCAGCATCTTTGAGATGCTTGCGTTCGAGAAGGAAGTGTTCAAATTGGCTGGCAGGGACAGGCGGTGAAAAGTAATACCCCTGGACATAGTCACAGCCCATTGACTTCAGGGCCAGCATCTGCTCGGCTGTTTCCACGCCTTCAGCAATCGTTGGGACGAACAGAGAATCGGCAATGTCGAAGACCACCTCAAGCATCCGCGTATCTTTCTGTTCACTGAAAGCTGTGCGGATAAACTCCATATCAAGTTTTAAGGCATCAATGGGCAGTGTGGAAATCATATTCAGGGAAGAGTAACCGGTTCCGAAGTCGTCCATTTCAATGACAAAGCCAAGTTCACGCAGCGCTGTCACTACACAGACGATCTGTGTGGCATCCTGCGTATAGGCGGATTCCGTGATTTCAAGGTGCAGGTCAGAGTAAGCCAGACCGTATTTCTGGATCAGATTGTTCAGAAAGGGAAGTGTTTCCGGCGCCAGAATATCGATCCTGGAAACATTGACCGAGACGGGAACAGAAAAGCCGAGCCGTGTTTTCCATTCTCTGATTTGCTTTGCTGTCTCCTCCCATACATACTGGTCCAGCTTCTGGATCATGCCGTTTTTTTCAAAAAGCGGAATGAAGACGGCAGGACTGACGGGCCCTATGGTGGGAAGAGACCAGCGTACAAGCGCTTCGGCACTCGTAAGAATGGGCTCTTTCGGACGAATGTCAAATTTGGGCTGATAGAAGACCTGAAACTGTTTTTGCTGTAAAGCGGCATCAAAACTTTCGAGCAGCTGTTCGGAAAAGATCTCCTTTTCGTGCATGGAACTGTCATACCGGGCAGCAGCGGTGGAAAAACCGGATCGCAGAGAATCGGAAGCCATCTTGGCCCGGTCAAAGCGCCGTTCCAGATCAAGCTTCTTATCGGCGCTTGCGTAAACGCCTACGCGGAGGCGGATACGTGCTTTCCCGTCTGTTCCGAAGCTTTCTGTCCCAATGTGCAGGAAATCTTCATAGCTGTCGAGGTGGCGGCAGTAGATCAGAAAGGTATCGGCGTCCCTGCGGCACAGCAATCCGCCTTCCGGAACGGTCTGCTTCAGTTTTTCAGCAAGGGACTTCAGGATTTCATCGCCATAAGAGCGCCCGTACCGTTCATTAAAGAGATGGAAATGGCTGACGTTGATGACAATGGCATCCATATCCTGGTCTTTATGGTACATGTCATACTGGTCAGCATAGTGATAGAAGTATTCGCGGTTATATAAGCCGGTAAGCTGATCCCGTTCAGTAAAACGGATGATATCCCTGTCTTCCGACAGCTCAATCGTGCGGCGGACCCGGGCGAGAATCACCTTGGGCAGCGGATAAGGCTTGGGAATAAAATCACTGGCTCCAAAGTTCAGGCTGTCAACCTCCGACTCTTTGTCAGAGGTCATGACGATGACGGGGATTTTGCCGTAGCGGCTGTCGCTTTTCATGAGTCTGAGTATATCCAGACCATGAATATCAGGAAGGACGAGGTCGAGAAGAACGGCACTGAGCGTGTCAAAATGCGCCTGGAGGATCTCTATGGCTTCCTGGCCGGTCTGAGCTTTCAGGAGTTCATAGGAGTCTTCAAGAATCATACTGAGGATTTCCTGATTGATTGGTTCATCCTCAACAATCATCACCCGACGTTTTCCGCTGGATGAATGGAAATACAGGTGATTGTCCGGCATAGCAAGTTATCCTTTCTGTATTTCGGGGTTTTTTCTGTGGTCCGCAGCAAGCCTTTTATGGGGGGGACAATCTTACTGAGACGTGCTTACAGAAAAGAAATGTTGACAGTGTACAGTCATGCAACCGCAGCGGGTGCTGGTTCCGTAGGGGAGAGCAGAGCAAGAAGGAACCTGCACATGATGTATCATGCTGTATATCAGCCACAGAAGCATGCTGAGTGATAAATAGGTACAAGGAAAAGACGCAGTCTCTTGCGCTGTATTCTCCATATGATATGTCCAACAACTTAAAGTATACCTGTTTTATCATAAATATGCAATCAAGAATCCTTGCGTTTTTTCCGTTTTCCGATACAGTGCACCCAGAACAAAAAACGGCAGTCCGAATGTACCGCAGGAGCTGCAGTGCGCTATTTCCTTCCTGGTGACTGAACCGCGAACAGCGGCCATCTGTCTTGACACGGAAAGAGGACTCCGGTAGAATGCAGTTGAAACGATTAAGTTATGGGAGGTCCGGTACCATGCGTACCACCATTCAGGATGTTGCCAGCAAAGCGAACGTATCTGTGGCAACGGTCAGTTATGTACTCAATGAAGTCCAGAATCAGACCATTTCAGGGGAGACTTCAGAGCGTGTCAGGCAAGCGGCAAAGGAGCTGAATTATGTTTCCAACGGGGCTGCGGCTACTCTCAAAAGCGGCAGGAGCGGTCTCATAGCCATTGTTTTGCCCCGGCAGGAAAGAGATGGGCGCCTGATGATTTCTGACCCGTATTATGCACAGCTGATCAGCCGTATCGAATATTATGCCAGGGAAAGGGGCTACCATCTCCTGCTGACAGGAACGCGGGAGCCCGGGGAATATGCCAGGGTTGTCAGAAAACGCAAGGCAGATGGGGTGATCGCACTGGGATGGTACGATCCCGATGATCTTGCCGAGCTCCATGAACAGAAAACGAACATCGTTCTGGTTGACGTATATGCCAAAGACAAAGCTGCGTGCCAGATTACGGCCGATGACCGGATGAGCGGATATCTGGCTGCGAAGCACCTTATTGACAACGGACACAA
Source organism: uncultured Clostridia bacterium (assembly GCA_946538615.1). Classification (GTDB taxonomy): domain Bacteria; phylum Bacillota; class Clostridia; order Christensenellales; family Aristaeellaceae; genus UBA2943. The sequence goes on along the minus strand of CAMNGW010000045.1, from coordinate 3,592 downwards.
AGCGATTGCTTTCCTGGGAAAGGCAGCCGACAAGGGCAGCGCGGCGGAAAAGCGCCTCCAGGGCTGCAAAGAAGCCATGAAGGAAGCTGGCATGACGTTTGAACGCAGGCATCTGTATACGTATGGGTCAGATGGTGAGTATGGCATGGCCGCAGGCAGAAAACTCAAGGATGTGACTGCAGTCATAGCAGCAACAGCTTCCGCTACGGTTGGACTTTTGCGCGGCCTGAGCGAGACGGGGCGCAAAGTCCCAGAAGATGTATCGGTTATTGCCCTCGAGGACGATCCTCTTTTGCAGATGAGCGTTCCGGCCGTGACGGGGATCGGGCAGGATCCCGATGAAAAAGCCAGAATAGCCGTGGAGATGGTAACCTTTCCGGAAAAATATGCAGGGTCTCAGCGTGTGAAGACGCTTCCGGTGTCAATGGCGATGAGAGAAAGCGTAAAGAAGCTGTCCTGAGTGTACCTGCCTTGTGAACTTTTTCAGGGAACAGGCAGGACAGACGCTGCCCGGACCGGACGGTAAAAGCCGCATATATTAAAGAAAGAACAAAAAAACCGCATGGCGGTTTTTTTGTTCCCTGAAGCACTTACTGACGGCTGCTGAGAGGGATATAGGTTTCCCTGTCTTTGACGGCCTTGTAAGCCGGACGTATGATGCGGTTGCCGTTGATCAGCTCTTCCATACGGTGCGCCGACCAGCCGGCGATCCTGGCGATGGCAAATAAGGGTGTGAAGAGCTCTTCGGGGATGCCCAGGAGCTGATAGGCGAACCCGGAATAAAAGTCAACGTTGGCACAGACGCCTTTGTACATCTTGCGTTCACTGGCGATGATCTGCGGAGCGAGGCCTTCTACGGTTTCGTAGAGCGTAAACTCGTCCTCGCACCCTTTTTCTTTGGCAAGTTCCCGCACATAGGACTTAAAAACTTTGGCCCTGGGGTCTGAACGTGAATAAATCGCATGACCTATGCCGTAGATCAGGCCGGAACGGTCAAAAGCTTCTTTGTGGAGGATCTTATGGAGATAAGCGGCGATCTCATCCTGGTCCTTCCAGTCCTTGACCTGTTCTTTGATCTCTTTGAACATATGGCAGACTTTGATATTGGCTCCGCCGTGCTTGGGCCCTTTGAGCGAGCCAAGGGCGGCGGCAATGGTGGCATAGGTATCCGTTCCGGTGGAGGTAACGACATGTGTGGTAAAACTGGAGTTGTTGCCGCCGCCGTGTTCCGCATGGACGACAAGTGCTGTATCCAGCGCATGGGCCTCTGTCTCCGAATAGTTCCCATCCTGCCGGAGCATATAAAGTATATTTTCCGCTGTGGACAGGGAAGGGTCGGCATCGTGGAAAAAGAAGCTTGTCGAATCGGAGAGATAATATGCATAAGCCTGGTAGCTGTATACAGCCAGCTGGGGGAACATGGCGATGAGCTGAATGCTCTGCCTCAGGACGTTTTCCAGCGAAGGGTCCTCTGCATTGGGATCATAGCTGTAGTAGGTAAGTACGGAACGTGCCATGGAATTCATCATGTTGGAAGAAGGGGCTTTCATGATGATGTCACGGACGAATGAATTGGGAAGTGAGCGGTAGCTGCCAAGCAGGGACTGGAAATCCTTGAGTTCGGTGGGCCCGGGCAGTTTCCCGAAAAGCAGAAGATAGATGACTTCCTCAAAACCGTAGCGCTTGTCAGACAAAAAACCACGGATCAGGTCATAAATATTGTATCCCCGGTAGAAGAGCTGACCGTCCATGGGCAGTCCCTCAGGTGTGCGTCCATTGACCTCGCTGATTTCGGTGAGCCCTGTGAGCACACCGTTTCCGTTCATATCGCGCAGACCGCGGTTGACTTTGAACTGATCATACAGTTCACGGTTGATCACGTTGTGTGAACAGATCCCTGCCAAGTTCCGGATTTCCGGGGTGATCTCAGCATAATTGCGCTTTGCCATAAGTATGGCCTCCTTTCTTGAAACAGTCCGTTCATGGGTGAGGTGCTCTGCAGAAGGAAGCATAGGAAAACAGAGCGGCGTCAAGCAACAGTTTATCCGGCTGTGCGCGGGTTGTCAATGAAGGGAAGGACGCAGCAGGGGACAGGCGGAAGGGAAAACGCGGAGAATTTGCCGCTTTTTCAAAGCATTTCTGCCGCTTTGTTCTTTTTGTGCACCGCCATGAAGGTCAGACTGAACAGGGCGGTGCAGGCAGGAACGTGCAAATGAAAAGAGGGATGAACCTCGGATGTCCTGAAGTTTTCTTTACCCTGACGTTTTTTTGTGATATAGTTTCAGCGCATTCACTTTATCATTCAGGAAAGAGGGAGGTAAGGATTTGAAGGATATTTTCCTGATTGTTGACGGGAACAGTCTTTTGCACAGGGCGTTCCATGCGCTGCCTCTCATGGATGCTGATGGAATTTACACCAATGCGATCCATGGCTTCCTGTCCATGGTCCTGAAGGTGGTTAAGGAAGAGCATGTGCAGTATCTCGCTGTTGCCTTTGATGTTCATGGGCCCACCTTCCGCCATCTGGCGTACCCCGAGTATAAGGCAGGGCGGGCGCCTGCGGCACCGGAACTTGTCCAGCAGTTTGGCACCCTGAAAACGCTCCTGGGCGAGATGGGGATCAAATACTATGGAATCCAGGGCTGGGAAGCGGATGACCTTTTGGGCACGCTTTCCAGGCTGGGGAACGAGGCAGGCGTTGCGCCTCTGCTTCTGACAGGCGACAGGGACGCTCTGCAGCTGGTGGGACATGGCACTGAGCTGATGTTCACGCGCAAGGGCATTTCTGAGACGACGCGCTTTACACCCGGTCTGGTGTATGAGACATATGGTTTTACGCCTGAGCAGGTGACAGACTGGAAAGGGCTTGCCGGTGACAGCTCAGACAATATCCCCGGGGTCCCGGGCGTGGGAGACAAGACGGCGGTTAAGCTTCTTGCCCAGTATGGGAGCCTGGAAGAAGTGCTCAGCCATGCCGGGGAAATCAAAGGCAAGCTGGGCGAAAAGATCCGTGACAATGCTGAACTGGCCCGAACCTGTAAAGAACTGGCCACCATTCACCGTGACGCTCCGGTAGATTTCCGCCTCTCGGATTGCATGGTGCCGGACCTGCACAAAGCGATCCCTGCACTTGAAAAACTGCATTTAAATATGCTGATCCGGCGCATCAACGGCGGGCAGGAAAACAAAACAGAGGACAAGGCGCCTGAGGAGAATGGTGCGGAGGGGACAGAGATCACTTTTCAGGAAGCCAGGGAACTGAAGAGCCTTCAGGAAATACGGGACTTTCTCAGTGAGACACGGTCCGAAGCAAGACCTCTTGCTGTGTGGATTTCGGACCACCTGGTCAGCCTTGCGGACCATGATGGGCGGACAGCAGGGATCTCTCTGGCCGGGGACCTTCTGAACCCGGGCCTGGATACAGGTGAGGTTCTTCAGCTGCTTGCCGGAGATATGGCGGCATATCCCGCGGTCGTCCACGACGGGAAGAAGATCCTTCATCTTCTGCGCAAATGGAAGCTCCCTCTGCCGGAAGCTTTTGACTGGGACGTCATGCTGGGCGCCTATCTCCTCAACCCCCAGGAAAAGAGCT
>CAMNGW010000044.1 GCA_946538615.1 uncultured Clostridia bacterium | reverse complement strand
CTACAATTTGCGGATTGTTGAGGTCGGAGTCTTCTCGCGCCGAATGGATAAAAAGATCTCCGGCGGGAAGAAAGCCCCAAACGGTAACACAGCCCCTGGGCCAGACGCTGTTCTGCGCAGCGTTCTGGCTCAGGGGCTTTCCTTATTATTGCATTTCAGACGAAGCCGGGAGGGCGGATGACACGGCCCACAGCGCTTCAGCTCAGGTTTTCAGCAACGGACAGGCCGGCAGAGCCTGCCAACAAGCTCCTGCACAAGTGATTCACGCTGCAAGGCTTGCCGCTATGATTCCGAATCTGTGAAGCTGTTCCGGAAGCTCAGACAATCCGTGCTGGTCTGTCGCTTTCGCATGCAATCCGGGTGTTTCTCAAACATCTCTTTCTGCCCGTCTGTCATGGCGGCATGGGGCTTTTCTCCGTTCTTTCCCTGTGCCTTCCAATCATTGTACCCACTTTTTTCTTTAATCAGCGGTGAGATTGATATCTGTTCCACTCGCCGCTGATTTATTATGCTCAGAACATACGACAGGCGCCCGGGGTCCAGGGAAAGGACCTCCTTGTACGGAATTATTCTTGCATGAGGATTTCCAGATCGAGCATGCGGCTGTGCACCGTTTCAGCAAGCACTTCCGATGCTGCTGCCAGGTCCCCGGGATAGAGTGCACGGAGCACATTCATGCGGGCGTTCAGCCAGCCCTGGAAGAGATTCAGGCCTGCGGAAAGCAATGTCTGGTTTTCAGCAGACATGCCTGAATAGAGTTCGTTGGCCTTTTCCATCAGAACGGATAGCCACAGCTGTCTGGTATTATCGAATGCATCGGCTTTTTCTTCCGCCGAGACGGCCCCGGCCAGCTTCTGTTTCAGACTGCTGGTGATGAAATCATGGGTCCGGCAGACAGTCTCTGTGATATGGTACCCGCCGGGAATAGCTTCCGTCGTTTTTGCGCACAGGGATGCTCTCTCTCCGCCTGCTGAGAGCACCGGGATACCGCTCTGCAGGATGCTGTCGGTCCGTTGGGCAGGTGTATGATGGGCAGCATAGCACAGGTCAAGGCAGCGTTCCCTCAGCTGCTGCATGCGGAAAGCGTCTGCTTTTTCCGTGCCGGACTGCCCGGCAATCATGGTATACCAGGCGTCAAGATGCTCTGCGAAGAGCGTCTGATCAATCCTAAGGAGCGCAGCAGTTTCAGGAGAAACTTTTCCGGCGAGGGAATCATAACCTGCCACGACCGCCTCCTCCCAGGCTGCAGCGGCTTCCGCGGGGGAAAGTTTGCGCGCAATGGTTTCAATGATGCTGTGCTTCATGCAGAAAACGAGATCATACTCGGCTCCGCAGCTTCCATATCCGGTGAGGATGCGCCGGCAGGCGTCCGCAGGTCCGGCCTTTGGCGCAGGCGTTGCAGCACTTGTTTCCGGTGTCGGCTGTTCTTTCTCTTCAGCCGGTGCCATCCGGACCGTATGCGCCTCAACCGGCGGTGCCCACGAGGTGTAGCCGGAGATGATCGTGGCGGCGTCATCATAGATCAGAACACTGGCACAGGCTTCGTTGGTGACGGTACCAATGAGGTCAGGTGCGGCGGGCAGATCGGCTTCCCGGACCTGATAGGAATGGCTGAAGGACCTGCTCTCACCGGGATGGAGCGTGATGCTTGCGACCATTTCCGGTGCTTCGGTTCCCCATACATCGTCCCAGACATCGACAACGACGCTCTCCTTGTGCTGGCTTGAGACGGTAATGAGATAGTCGATCGTTTCACCGAGGGCATAGCCTTTGGGATCAAGAGAAGCGTTGTTCAGTTTCTTTTCAATGACGACAATTTCGCGCTCCTCAGGCGTCTGTTCAATGGGCGTGTTCACCATGTTGGAATAGGCAGTAAGCAGCGTGTTATCCGTGGACAGTGTATAGAGGGCATATGCCTGATTCTCCACCTGAAGCTGCGATACATCCTGCGGGCATACCACACGCTGGAACGGAACATCCCTGCTTTCCCCGGCCTTCAGGCTGATGACAGCAACCAGCACAGGGGATGCGTAGCCATTTACGTCATCAAAGATCCTGACTTCACCGAGGTCCTCACCTGTATCGTTGGTCACTGTGATAAGGTAATGGATTTCGTCACTGAGGCGGAAGGCTCCCTGGCCCTCCGGCGGTGTGTTGGTCACAGACTTTTTGAGAAGAAGCTTTTTTTCAGGTTCCTGCACAAGCGCTTTGTTGTATTCATAGGAATCCACATAGAGCAGGCTGCTCGTGGAACTTTCCGAAGAGGCTGTAAAGAGAAAACCAGCATTGCCTTTTTCCACATCTTCTTCCGTGACCGTATACGCAAAGGTGTACGGACGGGTGTCCCCGGGATGGATGATATCAAAAGGTTCGTAGATCAGGGCGGCCAGGCGGACAAAGGTGTTCATGGCTGCTTTGCCGACGTCCAGTTCGAGACCTACCAGATCTTCATTCCCGGTGTTTTCAATGACCAGCGGAACAGACAGCTTTTCCCCTGCCTTCGGGGACTGAACGGGCACGGAGTAGTCAGGGTGCACACTGATGCCGCCTGTGCCTCCCTCCAGATAAACCGTGAAGGAAACCCTGTTGGAGACACCGGGCGCAATCCAGGAATCGCTGTGGCGGCGGACGTACTGCCCTGTGAAGGTAAACGTCAGGGTTTTTGCTTCATTGCTGTTATTCAGACATTTGGCGGAAAGGGCGGCAGCGAGCATCTGCTTGCTGATGTCAATTTTCGGGAAACACTGGACGCCTTTGCCGGGGCCGTACACCATTCCCTCGCCTGAACTGCCAAAGCTTGTCTTCAGCAACACATTGCCATCTGCGCTCTGTACAGTGAGCTGAATCACGATGTCTTCCAGATCAACATTGCCTGCGTTCGTAGCGCTGATGTCTGCTTCAAACAAATCATCCAGTCCCAGTACAGGCAGTGACATCATTTTTCCTTCGAGATGAAGGATCTCGCTTTCCGCCTTGTCTGAATTCAGGAGATAGTGAAGATAAACGGTGTCCGTTATCCCATCAGGCTCAGCAGCTGCCGTCACGGCGCGGATCACTTCGCCTTTGTCTATTTCCTCAGGCGTGGGACAAATTGTGTAGAGAAGACCATAAGTCTTATGGTTCTGCATAAGGTAAGGAATGTCCTGCGGAGAAAAAGAATCTGCCTGCGGCTCATTTCCATACTCGTCACGGCTGGATAAGCGGACATTGGTCAGGGGGATTTCACTGCGGTTGTTCAGGGAAAGCTCCACAGCGATAGTCTGTCCGGGTCCTTCAAGACGGTGGTAGGCTTCGGCAACCAGGTCAAGTGCGGCATGATGGTCCGTGGGGAAGGAGAAGGAGACACTGTCAGCCACGTAGCCGCTGGATGCTGTGACATAGCCGCCCACATTCAGTGTGCGGTAGACGAAGTCATGGACGCGGTCGTTGTCGGTTTCGTTGATGATGTAGTTGAAATAGAGATCGTCCCCTGGCATAAAGGCCATTTTATTGGGTGCTTCTTCCCAGCCTTCAAAGGTGTCGGTCGTCGCGTCGGTATTGTTGAGTTCCACGGATTCAGCATAGAGGGAAAGTGTCATGTTGCCGATGTTCCTGACACAGACCTGTATCCTGTACTGATTGGTTTCCAGCGTATCGTTCCAGTCCGGCACAATAGAAGACCATGTCACAAGGAGCGCCGGGTTTTCCTGCTCTGGCATCCAATCGCCGGAATACAGGGACATACTCAGGTGCTGGCTGTCCGATACGCTGCCGTCCGGAGAGGCAGCGGTCACCGTTCTCTCAAATTTGCCCGCTGCAAGTTCGTCCGGGGTGACTTGAATTGCATAATCAATCTGGTCCAGACTTCCTGCAGGGAGTGAAATATACTGTTGCCCGCCGTCGCCGATCTGATCTTCCGGATGGTCCGAAGTGACCAGAACTTCGAGGTTCTCAGACGTTCCGTTGGCAACCGTCAGGTATGCGGGAATCGCGGCGTCAGGCAGGTTCTGCTCTTGCCACTTGTTCTCTGCGTATTTCAGATCCGTGCCGGCATTCACCGTGCTCTGTGTGCCGGAAAGTTCGGCAACTGTGTAATCCACAATGTCATAGCCAGGCTTGTACACGGAATAGTGTCCTGTATTGATTTTCACGGACAGGCCGCCTTCCTCGCCGCTTTCCAGTCGGACAAGCGCCTGCCAGGGGCAGTTTGCCCACCAGTCATGGGTGGAACTGTGGCACCAGGCGACAAAGTCCATGACCGTATACCCGCGCTGCGCAGCCGCCTGCGTGACGGTACAGGAAAACTGGTGCTCAAGCGTATAGGATTCGCCGGGTTTGAGCGTCACATCCGACATGTCGATTTCGACCGGTGTCTCTTCCAGATCGCCGTTGTCTTTGTAGGGGTACCAGTCAAAGCGTATGCCGTTGATGGTGTCGGTGGGATTGACGTTTGTTACCGTCAGGTCGAACCAGACCGTTTCACCGGTATGATAGGTGCGGTCTTCAAAGGCGCCGGTCAGGACCGGAAGAATATACGTGTTTTTCGGATTGTCCGGCCCCAGTTCCCAGACCTCCACAGCCTGAATCAGCAGATTGCTTTCCCCGTACGCTGGACCTTCTGCTCCGGTGTAGCCGTACTCAGCCCAGCACAGCAGGCGCAGCCCGCAGAAACCGGTCAGGTCCTCCGTGCCAATGACTGCCTGTTCATCCTCTGCCGTGATATCCAGGTTCATCGCAAAGGAAGCGCTTTCCATGGGGTTCAGCGAGGAAGTGCCGGAAACCGGCTCGAGGGTATATGTGTGCAGGAGCTTTCCGGAGCTGGTGACAAGGGAAGCCTTCAGCACAGGCGTGGTGATCTCGGTTGCGCCGGTGTTGGTGAGCGTAAAGGATGCCGGGAGGGAGACGGGATCCTGTTCATAGAGATGATCCCTTCCCTGCATGTCAAGGGAGCCTTCAAGGTGTGCATCCGCGGTGTCCTTGACATCGACGTGCGCAGAAAGCTGGATCGAATCAGCATGCCCGAAGGCGTCTTCCGCGCTGATAAAGCGGGACACACTGATATAGGGCATGCCCTCTGAGGCATCCGTATCGGCCTGTCCGGGCATGGCGCGGTAACTGAAAGCGGCCGTCTGGTCATAGCCGAGGAGCAGGCCGTCTTCCGGCACGCCGATAAAGCCCTCCCCGGGGGGCAGCTCACCGTTTCCGCTGGCGGCAGACAGGCTCACCAGGCTCCAGGCGGTGGCCCGGTTGGTGACCGTCAGATCAAAGGTAATGACCTCATCTTTGCCTTCGCCGCTGCGGTGCACATTGACAGCACTCAGGATCAGGCCATTCATCTGGGGCTTGCGCAGGAAGAGCGGTGCATTGGCAAAGGTCCGCTTCCCGGTCTCAGGTGACCAGCCGCCGGCATACACGTAGCGCTCAATCGTTTTGTCTGCACTTGCGGGATCGTCTGCAGGCGTGCGGACAAGGTATTTGAACGCAAAGGTCTGCCCAGGTTCAAGGGTATCGTCCGTGCCGTCCCAGCCCACAAAGTCATCTGTGGAAACTTCAATCCCGTTGGTATAGAAGGAATCCAGCTCAAAGCGCAGGGAAACATCGCCGGTGTTTTCCAGGACCATGCTGGCCTCATAGACAGATTCAAAGCCGTCCTGGGCACCCAGCGGGGTGATGCCGCTGCAGGTGAGCTGCAGTCCGGGTTCTCCCGCATAGTCATAGGATTCCTTTTCCGTGGCTTTGCAGCGCGTGCACTGATGCTGCCGTGTGCCGCGAACGCCCGGTGCGGCAGGGGTGATGACTGTCCATTCGCCCCAGTCATGGCCCAGCGGCGGGGTCTTTTCCGATTCCCATTTGTTGCACTTGGTGCAGCCGTGGGACCGGTACCCGCCCTTTATGCAGTCGGGTTCCATCCGGACAATCCAGTCGCCCCAGGCATGGATGGTGCCGTTGACTTTGGTTGTCCGGGTCTCGGATGTGCCGCAGACCTGGCACGTACGGGTTTCTTCGCCGCGCTCTGTGCAGTTGGCTTCCCTGGTCACTTCCCATTCACCCCAGGTGTGGGGCAGAGGACCGCTGTCGAGGGTCTGCTTGTAGTCACAGATTTCGCAGATACGGTAATGCGACCCCTTGGACGTACAGGTGGCAGGCACGATATCGACCCATGCTCCATACTTGTGCGGGGCCTTGTCCATGGTTTCCGTCTCACGGGTGCCGCACACGGAACAGACATGGAAACGGGACCCCGTGGAAGTGCATGTCGGGGCTTTGGTAACGGTCCATTCATTCCAGGTGTGCGGAAGTTTCGGGATGGTCCCGATCTGCTGCGTCAGGCAGATCGTACAGAAGCGGACCTGTTTTCCGGTTGTGGTGCAGGTGGGATCTTCTATCGGATCCCATTCGCACCATTCATGGCTGCATGCGGCGGGGGCGACGGCAGCCGCAGTGTCTGCGAAGACAGATGCAGGCTGAGCGAGGATCATAGCCAGCAGAAGCAGCCAGGCGATTGCTTTTCTGAATGTCATGTGATTCCCTCCCTGATGTTCAGTGATCATTGCTCTTTGCACAATGGCTGGTCCGAAGGCAGGATAGCCAGCAGCTTCGGAAGCCTGAGATGCAGTATATGGAAGATTTGACGGCATTTCCCTTTCAGGCCGGAAACCCGGAGAGACGGATACTTTCCGAGTCATGGGACAGGTACAGTCGGGAAGACACTCCGGCAGTCAGTCTGAGAAAAGGGTACATACATGCTTTTTTTCGGATGCCGGATGATTTCCGGGAATTCCGGCTGGTTTCTGTTTTCAGATGGAACGGTTTCCGCTCCGCTGACTCCATTATATCGTCTGAAGCTGTACATTGCAAACACATCTGCACACTGTGATGTTCCGGAAAAAAGCAGTATGCCGGACCGGCCGTCCTGCGGCTGAACGGAGACTGCTCAGGGGGATAACATTTTAGAGGGAACGGTTCATATGAGAAAACACGAAGAACCGCATGGCATATCCCGTATTCCGTTTTCTCTGTTCCGGTCATTGTGCATTCACAGCCGTCCTCTCCTCCCCAAAACACTTCCGGGGAGAAACGTCACTTTCGTTTGCACTGGGGCATTTTATGCAGTCTTTGCGGTGCTCTTGTGCGGAGATATCATGGCAAGAAACAGTCCTGTGCAGGCATTACGGAACGGTTTGTTTGCCGGAATGCTGGCATCCGAAAGCGAAGGCCCGTCCTGCAGATACTGGCGGAAAGTCCGGCTGATAAAAAGGGGTTCTTTTTCAGCCGTTCCTGTAAAATTTCTGTGTCTGCTCTCCTGCCCGATTGACCAGATGCATACAGCACGCTAAACTGACTGCAGTATTCTGTTTTGCATGCTGCATCCGATGAACGGAGGTACTGTATATGCTGACTAAAGAAGAGCTCCCGGACTGTCCGGTAGCCACGACCGTTCAGCTCATAGGAAACAAATGGAAACTGCTGATTCTTCGCAACCTTCTGGCCCGCCCATGGCGGTTCAATGAGATGCTGCGCTCCATCCCCGGCATCAGCCAGAAAGTGCTCACAGACAATCTCCGCGCTCTGGAGAACGACGGCATCATCACCCGGACCGTGTTCCCCGAGGTGCCGCCGAGGGTGGAATATGCTCTCAGCGAACTGGGAGACTCCATGCGCCCTGTCATCGATGCCATGCAGACCTGGGGGATCAGCTATCAGCAATTGGTGCGGGAGGCAAAATGAACAAGCAGGAAAAATGTATGTGGCTGATCAGGGCCTTGCTCAAAGACATGCCGGAATACGCGGGTACTCCCATCCCCGCTCTGCCGGACCAGCGCTGGCGTCTGCTCCGCAGCCTGATGAACGTGCGTCCGCCCATGTCTGCATCAGAAGAATTCCTGCAGGTACAGGATGCTTTCCTCCGGCAGATGACAGCGGAAAAGGGTATTGTGGACGCATCTGCTCTCCCGGGAAGCAGGCAGGATGAACGCCTTGTCCTCTGGCAGGGGGATATCACAACGCTTCAGTGCGATGCGATCGTCAATGCCGCCAACAGCCAGATGCTTGGCTGCTTTTCGCCATGCCACGGCTGTATAGACAACGTTATCCACACCATGGCCGGCGTTCAGCTGCGGCTGGCCTGTCATGAGCTGATGCAGAAACAAGGACACGGGGAACCTGCAGGGCGGGCGAAAATCACACCTGGCTTCAACCTTCCAGCGAGGTATGTACTGCATGTCGTCGATGGGCCGCTGACCCGGGAACATGAGCAGCTGCTGGCTTCCTGCTACCGCTCGTGCCTGAAGCTGGCAGCGGAAAATGGGCTTGAGCGTCTTGCATTCTGTTGTATCTCAACCGGCGTCTTCATGTTTCCGAATCAGAGGGCAGCTGAGATCGCGCTGGAAACCGTCCGTAACTGGCTGGATGAGACCGGGAGCGGGATGAAAGTGGTTTTCAATGTATATAAGGATCTGGATCTGAAAATATATACTGACCTGTGTCAATGACAAAGCCGCTCCGTATGCCTGTCATCAGAGTGCACAAAGCAATCAGGTCAGATCAGTCTGAAACAGCTGCCAGTCCATACAATGGAAAATATGGACTTCGGCAGATGACATGAGAAGGACATAAAAAAAGAGAGCCCGGGTACGCTGCTTGCCCGAAATAAGCAAGCAGCCCCCGGAATTTGTGGGGATCACAATGAAGGAACCGTACATGTTCGAATTGACTGGCCCGCCGCAGCTACCTGTTTATGAGGAAGGGGATTTGGAAGAAGCGCTTGCTATGACCGCCAATTAAGCATCTCCCTCTTTTCGTTCTTCCATCACCATTTCACAGAATACTGCATACCATTCCGGGCTTTCGGCTTCAGTCTGTTTGGCACCTTTACCCGGGTATGCAGCCCCACGTTCATGGGCCAGCGTTCTGCCCTGGTCTTTCTTCCGCTTTCGTGTCGTACACACACCTGACTCCGGCTGTATCCCTCCCACTGTCTGGCGGATTGGGGGACATTCATCCTTCAGACCATGCGCTTGCCGGTCACACCAAAAACGGCGGCTCCCGCTCGCACAGGAAGCCGCATGTCTGTCTTTTGGTCAATCGCAATCAATCAGCATTTTCAGGGACTCATTCTGGTTCTTCGCCATGGCAAAGGCGCCGCTGAGCTGCTCCAGCCTTGTCTTTGAAGGTTTATGGCTTTTTTCTCTTTCCGGCGGTCCATCGGGCCCCGTCCTGTCCGTCATCCCCATGGCCCGGCACGTGTCTGCCCGGACGTTATCAGGTACGGTCATCCGGACGTCCTGCTGCAGCCGGAATCAGTTCCCGGACTTCAGGGAATTTTCCAGATCGCTGTTCTGCTTTTCGGTGTCGCCCATGGCGCCATACACCTTAGCACGCTGGTAATAGCACTCGGACAGATCATAGCCATGGTCTATACAGGTTGTAAGATCGGCCAGTGCCTCTTCCAGACTGCCCAATGACATATTGCAGATGGCACGGTAGTAGTAAACGGCGTCATTGACCGTCGCGGTCTGCCCGTCCTGTTCCCCGATCAGCCCGCTGAAGGTGGCCACAGCGTCCTCATAGAGTTCCTGCTGCATCTGGCAGATGCCCAGGTTGTATCTGGCATCCGCTTTATAGGATTCGGTTTCAGCGGACTTTGTAAAATCATCTGCTGCCAGTTTCCAGTCAGCATTCACAAGCAGGCACACACCGCGGTTATAGTACAGCCCATCAAACTGGCCGCCCTTTTCCTCGCTGGCATTGAATGCTTCCACGGCCCCGGCATAATCGCTCATGTTCATCCTGCAGATACCGATGTTGTACATGGCGCCTGCTCCGTAGGTCTCATTATCGGTATAGGTTTCAAAAGCCTTAATGGCATCCTCCAGCTGCCCTGCCTGCATCTTATACAGTCCGGACTGGAAACCTGCCCCCTCCACTTCACCGCCTGCGCCTTCAACGTACTTGTCATACGCTGCCTGTGCCGCCGCAATGTCACCCATGGCCTCGTTGAGCTGCGCCACAGTCTCATACATGGAAGTCTCCCCGGTCAGACCGATGTACTTTTCCAGGTTCACGACAGCCGCTTGCGTATTGCCCGTTTCAAGATAAATCTGGGTGAGCACCAGATAGGCATCCGCCAGGTCCGGCTTGACCCTGAGCGCCCCGTTCAGGGAATAGACCGCCAGATCGTACTTCGTCTCGATCACGTTGATGCAGGCCCGCTTGAGCAGCAGGTCCGCATACAGTTCCGGGTCATTGATCGGGTCACAGTAGACAAAGCACACATTCAGGTAATCTTTGGCCGTCTCGTAATCATCTGCATTGATCGCATTCAGGGCCAGGGTGTAGCTGGCATCCAGCTTCTGCCTGTCCTCAACCGTCAAAGCTACGTTCTCCGGGATGCCGGCAGGAGCAGCATTCGTCTCGGCCACGCCTGCAACTGTATCCAGTGACATCTGCTGGGCAGCTTCTTCTGGCACAGCGGCCTGGGGAGCAGTCTCTTCCGGAAGTGTTTCCGGCTTTGCCTCCTCAGCCACGACTGCCTCAGGAGCAGTCTCTTCCGCAGTCGTTTCCGGCTTTGCCTCCTCAACCACGACTGCCTCAGAAGCAGCCTCTTCCGCAGTTGTTTCCGGCTTACTCTTTGTGGGTACGACTACCGCAGGCGTAGTCTTCTTCGGCACCGTTTCCGGCTCTGCCTCTTCGGGCACGACTGCCTCAGGAGCAGTCTCTTCCACAGTCGTTTCCGTCTTTTTCTTTGCGGGTACGACTACCGCAGGCGTAGTCTTTTTCAGAACCGTTTCCGGCTCTGCCTCTTCGGGTGCAGCCGTTTCCTGCGGAGTCTTTGACGTGACCGACACACTGACCGTGCTTTCCGCCGACGCAAAGGATGTCATCAGCAGGCACAGAAAAAGTGCTGCAGCCAACAATCTTTTCATATCCATATTGATCTGTCCTCCTGTAGACAGGCCCTCTCAATCTCTTCTTCTCTCCCCTGTGCGTACCATACAGGCAGGGTGAGTATGGGGTCCCATCTGATTTACATCATGCCTCATATTTTTACACTCTGTCAGTCAGCTTTGTCAATAGTTTGCAGAACCTTTTTCATAAACAGGCCTTCCCTGCACATGAAGTTGTCCCCTATCCCTCCCTGAACCGCTTCCTGTACGTTACGGAGCACCAGGCACAGGAAGGTATTTTTCATATCGGCTCTGCATAGGAATCAGCAGAAGAAGGTCGAATTATGATGCAGAATAAGCATGCATTGCAAAAGGAGGAGACTCTATGGAGGAGACAGGTTCAGCGTACGGCAAAGAACGTTTCGGCCTGAGCAGCAACGCATTGAAAATAATAGCCATCATCGCCATGACCATCGACCATGTGGCCTGGATGGGCATTGATGAGTACGTTCAGGCGGAGGTTCCCCTTCAGATCCTGCTCCACTGTATCGGGCGCCTTACGGCCCCCATTATGTTCTTTTTTGCAGCGGAGGGCTATCACTACACCCACAATTACTGGAAATATCTTGGCAGGATAGCCCTTCTGGCAGTGGTGAGCCATTTTGCCTTCTGTTTCTCCGCCCAGCCCAGCTTCAACCCCTTTGAGAACCAGCTCTTCAACGCGACAAGCATCGCCTGGCCCCTGATGTGGGGGCTGATCCTGCTCAAGGTCTGGGATCTGGATAAGCCCGCCCCCTGGGTCAAGGTGATGATCACGATATCTGCCTGTGCCCTGACAATCACCTCGGACTGGAGCTGCGCCGCTCCCCTGGCTATTCTCGCAGTGGGACGCAGCCGGGGGAACTTCCACAAACAGATGCTTTGGCTCATGGCCATTGTCACCCTGTACGCCGTCGCCTTCTTTATCTTTAACAATCAGATATACGGCATGGTGCACATGGCCTGCTGGTTCACGGTGCCCCTTCTGTACCTCTACAACGGCCAGCGCGGGCGCCTGAAGTGGCTGGGCCGCTTCTTCTACTGGTACTATCCCGCCCATATGGCCCTCATCGGCGTGCTGCTGCGGATCCTGCCCTTTGGCAAGTGAGGCGGTTGCACAGCCTGCTGATGACTGTAAAGCCAAATGTTTCCCGCCTGTCTGGTATACGCCTGCAGGTTTCCTCTTGGATGATATCATGTGTACCTCTCCTCCGCCGCGTCTGAATACGGCTCCCCGTTTCATCAGCGCCTGGGACACACTGAATATGCCCTGAATGCAGCTCCCCGTACAACGCCGATTCCAATGGTGCGGCCGTCGTAAAAGGCAAGCCCTGCATACATGCCGTCAGGTGCAAAAACTGAGGATCTCCATCCCGGTTCCCTTTCAAACCGCGCAGAGTACGCCTGACAAGCCTGCAGGAACCCTCTGTCGGCAGTGTGCCCGGTTCTGGCACCAGCACCTGGTATGGACGCCAGACGTACGACTCCCGCCGTTCTGCATCCGTGCTGATCTGAAGATAAAGAAAAGCCTGCAGTAATGAGCCGCAGGTTTTTTGCAACTGGATATGCCAAATTAACGCCCGCCAAAAAGACAGTGTGTACTTTGGTCAGTTCTCCCTGCTCCTCAGTGTCTGAAGCGCAGAGAACGCGTCAGGCAGCTTTTCATTCATTCCCGGATGGAGCATGAATCTGTCGCGGGCACTGAGCAGCAGAACTGTCCGTGAGTTCCTCCGCCACAGGCGCTGCTGGCCAGGAGCCGCACATTGTGCAGGATGAGGGCGGTAAATGCCGAAGGCCGTTTCCCGCCCAAGCACCACTTATCTCCCGTTCCGGACCGCATGGACATGATCCGTTTTTTGTATGCCCCGTCATCACCTTTGTGGATGCTCATACATGGAATCTTTTGGTGTTAATCACTTCCCGGATCTTTCCGGAACATGCCCCGCGTATCTGGCAAAGCATTTCCCTTTTATACTTTCTTCCTGCTGCCTCAGGAAAATGGAAGCTCCGGCGCAGATAACCCATCCGTTCCGTATCAGGTGCAGGGGACATCCTGACTCATACGTCCTTAACGTACCCTTCCAGTGCAGTTTTTTCTTTTGTGAGGACACCGTCAGCAATATGAAGCCGGTAGTCACAAATGCGCAGCGCAGACAGTCTGTGCGTTACCAGGAGAACCGTGGTGTCCCGGTGCATTTTCAATTCTGCAATATGCTCAAGAAGCTCAGCTTCCGTCTTCTCATCGAGGGCAGAAGTCGCCTCATCAAGGAGCAGAATGGGCGCCCGGGTGAGTATGGCACGGGCTATGGCCACGCGCTGGGCCTGTCCCTCGGAAAGCCCAATGCCCCGCTCGCCAAGCATGGCATCCAGTCCAATTTCCTTTACAAGGTCCTCAAGACATGCCGCCCGGACAGCCTCCTGGATCTCCTCCTCCGTGGCGGAATCCGTAAAGCGGCACAGATTGTCCCGCAGCGTCCCTGAGAAGAGCATGTTCCCCTGCGGGACATAGGCGAAGAGAGGACGGGTACCGCGGCTGGCGTGGACGGACCTGTCCCCATCCACAAAATTCACTGCGCCTTCCGTTGGCCTGTAAATGCCAAGGAGCAGCTGGAACAGACTCGTCTTGCCGCCGCCAGATATGCCTGTGAGGGCCACCACGTCCCCGCGCTGGATGGTCGCGTTCACATGCAGCAGCACGGTTTCTGTCCCATCCTCATAGCGGAACGAAACATCTTTCATTTCAATCCTGTCAAAACTGGTAAGATCGCCTTCGTCTTTCTCATCAGGGAGTCCAATGACGTCGATGATCCGCTCAGCGGAAGAGACCACGCCATAGACCTGCCCCGCCAGCTGGACCGCGTTGGCAATAGGTGCCTGGATCCGGTTCACCAGCTGGATCATTGCCGCGAGGGAACCATAGGTAAAGCCGCCTTGGTAGATCCGGATGCAGCCCCAGAGCTGGCAGATGAGCCAGGACACATCAAACATGCTTCCCATTCCATTGTTCATGGCAATGGAGAGCGTTCCGTTCCTGAGCTGCTCTTTCTTAAGCTTCTCCCTCCTGTCATCCATCTGGTTCATGGCGCGTGATTCACTGACGCTGGCTTTGACAATGCGGAGATTGGAGAAAGTCTCCTGTGTGCTTGCATACAGGGCATCCTCCGCTTCCTGCATGAGCCTGTGGCGGCGCTTCATGGGGTCACGGAAAACAACGGTCAGGACCAGACCCAGAAGAGCGGTAATGATCAGGACAGGCACGAACCGCCAGTCCATGGTGATCAGTATGACAGCTGCCCCGATAAAGGATACGGCTGTCCGCAGAAGGGAGGGCAGAATGTTCACAATTCCGGAGCGCACAACCCCCACGTCGGAGAACACTCTGTTCACCAGCTCCCCGCTGTGAAAAGGCTTGATGGCGGCATAGTCCTTGGACAGCATCCGGGACGTCACCATCTGCTGCATCTCCATCTGCAGTTTCGCGGAAGCTTTCGTCCGGATATAGGCTGTGAGCACAGACAGCACTCTTTCACCGATGACCAGGGCCACGAGCATTCCGCCAAAGTACCAGAGGCCATCTGAAGCATGGCCCACGGCAGAGTCGATCAGACTCTTAGTGACCATTGTCACGCAAAGAGAGAGCAGAGAGGAGAGAATCCCCGAAAGACAGATCAGAACAATCTGGCGCTTGACACACCCCGCCCACTGCATCATGGTGCGAAGCGCCGGGGATCTGAAAGTGGACAGTGCTTTTTTGATATAGTTCAAATATCCCGACACCCCTTTCGGCTGCTGTTTCAGCCTGAAGAATGCTTATCAGATTCATCGCTGTGATACGGAAAACATTTTATCACGATGAAAGGGATGCATCAATAAAGACGGATGGCCCCGTCTGTCAGGTAACTTAATCGTTTAAGTCCAAAGAAAAATAAACTTCCTGGCCATATGCGTTTAACCCGGCCATCTGCTCAACAGAAAAGCAGGAAAAAGGCAGTGAGCACCCATCCTGTATCGCAGGCTGTGTTCTCAGATAGGCCCGGGTGGAACATGACGAATATGGGATTGACATTTGACAGCCGAAAAGCCAATATTCATTCTGGTTTCATCAATGGCGCCCCATACTGTGAGGTGCCCTTTGAAAGGTGGCTGTTTTACATGGGACTTGTCCTCTTAAAAACCAGTACTTCCACTTCATATAACCGGGCGATGGATGTGACTTACGTCTATGAGGTGTGCACGTATAAAGACGAAGAAACCGGGAAAAAAGTCGTCAAGCGCCGGGTAATCGGGAAAAAGGACAGTGCAACCGAACAGATCGTGCCAACCAATAAGCACCTGTCCCCGGTTCAAAAGGAAGAGGAAAATCAGAATTACAAAGAGCTTTATGAAAAAGCGCTCCGGGACCTGCAGGAGCAGCGTGCCATGGAGAGCAGGACCAGAAAGCAGCTGATCACCGCCCTGAACCGTTCCGCTCAGAAAATGAACCGCTTTATAGCAGAGGCACTCGACGAGGTGGAACAGATTCATCAGTTGATCAGTCTGCTCAGAGAGGACCAGGAGGGACCCCAGCAGACTGCCGGACAAGATGAGTAGCGTTCCCCACAGCAGGGGCGCCTGCAGTGCCGCGGCAGACGCCCCGAACAGTGAGGTATTCAAAAGAAAAAAGGTGCGCACCTCAGACTGCTTACACACCCACTGTCTTTCCATGCGCACCATACAGCAGAACCAGTTATTGCATCACACTCAGTCTGTTTCTGGAACGGGTATAAAAAAAGGAGGATTTTCATCCTCCCGGTACATTACTGAGCAGGTGTAAAATACAATACGAACATGCTTTCTCCGTTGCTGAGCAGGTCCACATTCAGCATGCCGTCCTGAAGCAGAGAAATCTCAATGCCTGTGGAACCTTCCACACCTTCCTCAGAGAACTCGCCAACAAGCTTGCCGTCCTTCAGTTCCATGGGCATGGCACTGAAAACGTTCAGCATGGTGCCGATGCCAGCTTCTTCCAGGTCCACGTTCGCAGCCGTAATCTGGCCGTTTTCAATGGAGAGATCAGGCAGGACCAGACCAAAAGATGCAGCCATTTCCGCAGGAAGATAGGAATCCCCGCTCTTGATATAGGCGCCTGTATACGATCCGTTGAAATCCTCAAGCGCCGCGTCAGCTTTCACCTCGGCAAACTCAATTCCGGCAGGGGCTTCCCGTGAAAAAATCACTTCCTGTCCATCTTCTGCCAGTTTTAATTCGCCGTCCGCAAAGGTAGCTCCGACCGCTTCTCCTTCAAAAGTGACTGAAATGCCTGTTTCTGTGGTTTCCCATGTGCCTTCCATCACTTCGCCATCGCTATTCATGGCCGCAGTGCCGTCCTCATTCAGTGTCAGCACCATGGGCATGCCAACAAGGGCAGCATCGAAATATGTCTCACCGTCGCCCATTTTTGTGGCGTACCAGTCACCCGTGATATCT
This sequence comes from uncultured Clostridia bacterium, assembly GCA_946538615.1. Lineage (GTDB taxonomy): Bacteria > Bacillota > Clostridia > Christensenellales > Aristaeellaceae > UBA2943. Next base: position 2,572 of record CAMNGW010000044.1, on the reverse strand, counting down.
TCTGCACAGGCAAGGCCCAGCATCATGCACAGGGCAAGGACAAGGGACAGAATTTTCTTCATATTGAAGTCCTCCTTTATATATAGGATACCCGTGTAGTTTACGCAAGTTGCCTCTTTGTGTCAAATCCCGTACCCATTTTGGGCCGCAGCACAATCAGCGTGCCATTTTGGAGGCTGCCAGCACCGTATCCCGCCTGGATATGGCCATAAGAAACTTCAGGCAGCAACTTCACAATCCCAGGAATTAAAGATATAATAACATTGATCAAACAAAATGGAGGCCATACCATGCATATGTATAAATCCATTGCTGTCTTTCTTTTGGCTTTGATGATGGCCCTTCCGGTCATCTGCACAGCTGCCGGCGAAACAGGCGAAAAAAAAACGGTCACGGTGACTGCCGTCCGCTCAAAGGTCTCCCTTTCGGATCTTGACCTGTCTGAATATACGGATGAAGAACTGCAGGAAGCTTCTGCCAGAATAGAGGCCGAACTGAATTCCCGCGTGAAAAGCATGCTGGTTCTCAGTGAGACGGATGTGGCCATTGCAAAAGGCAGGACCCGCAGAATAAGGGCACAGGTAAAGGATCTGCCCAAGGGTGTGAGACTTTCCAAGACAACCTGGGAATCCTCCGATCCCCAGATAGCAACCGTTCAGAACGGGAACATTTCAGGCGTCAAGGGCGGCAAGACCACCGTTACCTGCACGGCCCTGCTCTCGGACGGCACGGAACTTGTTCAGGAGTGCCACGTCCAGATTACCGTTGCCATTCAGCGCCTCACCATCAGCCAGAACGATATCACGCTGCGCGTGGGCAGCTCGGACCTGATCAGAGCCGTCATAACGCCCGAAGAGGCCACCAACAAGACCCTGAAATATGAATCCTCGGACCCGGACACCGTCTCTGTGGGAAGTTCCGGCTATATCCGTGCACTGAAAGGCGGCAAAGCGACCATTACGGTAACCACAACCGATGGGAGCAGAAAAAGTGCCAAATTATCGGTTTACGCACCTTCCATCAGCACATCTATGGATACCTACAACTGCACAACAAAAGCAGGTATCAGATTCACCATTGGCTATTATGGAAAAAAAGACAATCTGACCGTGACGTCAAACAATGACGGCTATGCCAATGTTACCCACACCCTTACCGGATCGAACCTGACTTTCCAGGTGATGCCGCTTCAGGCAGGTCAGTTTTCTATCGCTATCGGCGATAAAGCCGATGCAAAAAGCAAAGCTGATATTCAGGTCATCATTGCCGACAGCGCTGTGTTCAACCTGAACTCCTATCCGGAAATCGATTATGCAGCCGCCAATGCCGATGAAGCATCCTACATGGACAAGAAGTGCTACTTCACCGGGAAAGTCCTTGAAGTCATGGAAAGCACAAATTCTAATACATACAGGATCACAAGCAGTGAAAACGGAGAGGATGTCGTCTACGTCACCATCAATGCATCTGATCTGCTCGACCCCATCCTTGAAAATGATGTTGTCACAGTCTATGGTTCGTATAATGGGAATCTGAGCTACTACAATGTATCCGGTCAGGAAATCTCTCTTGTGAAAGTGACCGCCGAAAGGATCACAGCCGCTGAAGCAGAAACTGCGACTGAAGAGGGAGAAGCCGGGGCAGAAGAGGCCCAGGCCGAGTAACGGGTACCCGAGGGTAAAAATGCATAAAAAAAGCCAGCCGGCTGTGAAAAACAGTCGGCTGGCTTTTTTACCGGGGTACAGAACATACAGGGTAAGTATATGAGCCGCCGTCGTGAATACGTCAATTGGTTAAGTACTTACCATGCAGGACGTTCATCAGGCCCCGTACACTTTGCCTGTCAGAGCGGAATAAGCAACCAGAGCGGATTCTTCGCTGGTGTTGCAGAAAAGTTTATAGCAGGGAACATCTTTCAGCCCCGACAGGAGCGGGAAGGATTTGACAGCAAGTTCTTTTTCTTCCGGCAGATAGCACTGCTGCAGCAGCACGGGCAGGAACTCTCTGAAAGATACGGGGACAATGCGGTTCTCCCTGCTCCGCTCAAGCACAATGAGCCCGGAAAGGGGGGTGGACATGTTGGTCTGCATTTTTTCCTTTCCGCACCAGGGCGACCCATACACGAGGAGCCTGTCCGTGTCAACAAAGGGCTTGTCCCCATTGATGACCACGGTCCCGTCGATCCGTTTGAGCCAGTTCCTGATATGGGTGGTTTTTCCGGTCCCGCTGGGCGCCATAAAGATATAGCCGTGCCCCTCCACAGAAATGGCCGCCCCATGCATCAGAAGGATCTGATCGTCAATCATCGCTTCAGCCAGTCTGCGGCAGATCGCCACAGATTCTGCTTCCACATATTCCGTGGCGATCCCTTCCTCCTGAGCAGGTTCCCGGAGCGCTTCAGCTCCGGTCGCAGCGGAAATTTCCTCCGGTGACAGGGCTTTTATGGTGATGTCCGGCTCTTCAAAGCTGTCCAGATAGTCCCTGAACATCAGAAGCACGCTTTTGCTGCGGCTTTCGATCTCCACCTTTTTCCCTGCTACAGAAATTCTGCAGAAATACACGTCCCTGTTTC
>CAMNGW010000043.1 GCA_946538615.1 uncultured Clostridia bacterium | reverse complement strand
TTTGACTGGGACGTCATGCTGGGCGCCTATCTCCTCAACCCCCAGGAAAAGAGCTATGCGTTCAGCGATATCCGGAGGGACTATTCCATGGATGCCTCGGGGCTCCTGGCCCTCAGCCAATGGCAAAGGCAGAACGTGGCCTCTGAGGGCATGAGCGAACTGATGCAGAATGTGGAAATGCCCTTATCCTTTGTGCTTTTCCGCATGGAGGACATCGGTTTCCGGGTGGACAGGGACTTCCTTAAGGAACTGGGCACGCGCTATACCAGGGAACTGGAACAGCTGACAAAGGATATTTATGATGCCTGCGGCGCAGGTACATTCAATATCAACAGCCCTGTACAGCTGGGCGATGTGCTCTTTGAAAAGCTGAAACTGCCCCACGGCAAAAAAACAAGCCGGGGGTACTCCACAGCTGTTGAGGTGCTGGAGGACTTAAAGCCTAATTATCCGCAGATCATCGAGCCGATCCTGCGCTACCGTCAGCTGATGAAGCTCAACGGGACCTATATCGAAGGGCTGCTCCCGCTGATGGACCAGCAGGGGCGTGTCCACAGCTATTTTGACCAGGTGGGCACTGCCACGGGACGGATCTCATCTTCAGAGCCGAACCTGCAGAACATTCCTGTGCGCACCGAGGATGGACGGGAAATACGCAAGGCTTTCCTTCCACGGGAAGGATGGACCATTGTAGATGCTGACTACAGCCAGATTGAATTAAGGCTCATGGCGCATTTCTCCGGGGATGATGCGATGCTGGATGCCTTCCGCACCGGCCAGGACGTCCACGCGAGAACGGCGAGCGAAATTTTCGAAGTGCCCCTCGCAGAGGTGACGCCGACGCTGCGCTCCCGGGCAAAGGCAGTCAATTTTGGCCTGATCTATGGGATCTCAGCCTTCGGGCTGGCCCGGAACACAGGCGTTTCCCGTCAGGAGGCCCAGTCGTTTATCAGCCGCTATTTCAGCCGCTACCCCGGCGTCAAGCGGTTCATGGATGAAACGGCTGAGCAGGGTATGGAAAAGGGGTATGCTGTGACGCTCATGGGACGGCGGCGCTACCTTCCGGAACTCAAAAGTCCCAACGCGAACACAAGGGAGTTTGGCAAGCGCGCTGCCATGAACACGCCGGTACAGGGAACGGCGGCTGATATTATCAAGCTGGCCATGGTCCGTGTGGACCGTGCGCTGCGGGAGAAAAATATGCAGAGCCGTCTGATTCTCCAGGTACACGACGAGCTGATCCTGGAGTGTCCGCCTGAAGAAGTCGCGCAGGCACGCGAACTTCTCAGGGAATGTATGGAAAATGTCATTGCCCTTCATGTTCCGCTCACGGCTGAAGTACACGAGGGCAGGAACTGGTCGGAAGCCAAATGATTGACAGGAGGACAGAAACATGCTGGAATACAAGTTTGACACACAGTTGCTTATTGACGGACATGACCTCGACGAGGATGCCATCAACGACTACATCACCGAGCACCTTAAAGGTGACTGCCTGATCGCAGTGGGCGATGAGGACCTGATCAAGATCCATTTTCACACCAATGAGCCCTGGCAGCTGCTGGAATATGCTGCGTCACTGGGTGAAATCTATGATGTGGTTGTGGAAAACATGGAACGTCAGGAGCAGGGGCTTAAAGGCTGAGGCCATCAGGACTCCCTTCTGGCGTGACCGTGCATGAAAAAACCTGCCGGATTTACGGCAGGTTTTTTCATGGGGACAGGTCAGGGCAGGGCCTGCTGATATCATATACGCTCCGCACACGGAGGTTGCTGGGGTGCCCGCGGAGAATGCGGACACATTTGCTGCCTGCATTCATGTCAAAGTCATTGTCTGACAGCAGAATATCGTCGTCTGAAACAATTTCCACCATCCGTGCATAAGCTGAAGCGTGCACGGTGATCAGATCGCCCTGCTGCTCAAGCGTCAGGGAAGGATCTTTGAAATGGAAATGCTTGGGCGCACAGAACAGAGCCGTGCCTTCTGAGAGGCGTTTTCCATCCATGGAAAGCTCATAGGCCAGATAATGATCGAACCAGGAAGCTTCCGGAAAATCGAGGGGCTCCAGCCAGACTTTGTCAAGCGCGGGAACAGTAAGGTCCCAGGAACCTTCTTTCACGATCTGTGCATCCTGCGTGCGCAGAGACCATGCAACGTGGACATCCACAGGGAAACGCGTCTCATTCTGTACGTTCAGCTGGGCGCGCCTGTGAACGGAAGAGAGGGGCTGCTGGTCATTGATATTGGTGCGGCTGACATGTGTCCCGTCTTCCTCACAGGAGAGGAGGATGGGGGCAAAGAAGCGCTTCGCTGCGTACTGCAGGGCCTTCCAGCGGCCGTAATAGTCTATGGATGACCAGGAGGCTACGGGCCAGCAGTCGTTGAGCTGCCAGTACAGCGCCCCCATACAGATGCCGCGGTTGCGGCGCCAGTGCTCTACGCCGCAGCGGATGGCTTCCATCTGAAGAAGCTGGGAAGCGTAGACGAGTTTTTCAAAGTCAGCGGGATAAAGATAGGTCTGGGAAATATAATTCAGGATTTTCCCGTTGGCTGACGCATTGCGCTGGTGCTTTTCCATGACATAGGAAAAGATGTTCCGGTCCTCGGGCAGGGTAAAGCTTTCAATGGTGCGGATGTCCGGAAAGGACTGGAAGCCGAACTCAGACACGAACCGGAAAAAATGCTTCCTGTAATCAGAGAAAGGCTTATTTCCGTGCCAGACGTCCCAGTAATGGCTGTCCCCGCGCTGGGGGTCCGACGGACCGTCAAAGCAACCCCCTGATGAAGGTGATGATGGCCAGTAGACCCGGTCCGGGTCAAGCTGTGAGGTCATCTGGGGCAGGATATATTCAAACATCTTGATATAGTCAGCCTGCAGCCCGTGACTGACTCCGCCCCACCACCGGCCGGTGACGGCAGACTCATTCTCGTTGTTTCCGCACCACAGAGCCAGGGAAGGATGGTGCCTGAGGCGGCGGATGACGCAGGCAAACTCTGCGCGGATGTTCTCTTCGAACTGGGCACTGAGCTCATACATTGCACAGGCAAACATAAAGTCCTGCCACACCAGAAGACCGAGCTCATCGCAGATGTCAAAAAAGAAATCATCCGGATAGTACCCGCCGCCCCAGACACGGATGCAATTGAAATGGGAATAGGCCGCGTCCTCCAGAAGGCGACGGGTCCGGTCCGGGGTCACCCGGCGCAGGATGCTGTCCTCAGGGATATAATCAGCCCCCATGGCAAAGACAGGGACGCCATTGACCACAAAGGCAAAAGATTCGCCTGCATCGTCGGCAGTCCTGTCCAGGGAAACTGTTCTCAGGCCAATATGCTTTTCCCACAGATCAATAGGCACGCCGGCATCATTGAAAAGCTCTGCAGTCAGTGTATAGAGCGGGTGCTCGCCATAGCCGTTGGGCCACCATAGCCGGGGCGAGGGCACGGGAAGATAGGTGTCAGTAGTCCGGGCAACCCGTTTCCCGTCAGGGTCTGTGAGCGTATAGCGGACTGAAAGACCTCGTGCCGTCATTCCGCATGGAACGTCGAGTTCGGGCTGCATGTGCAGCGTGACGCGGCCGTCCTTGTGGGTCTGCCGCACCAGGACGCTTGTGAGCTTTGGCTCAGAGACTGCCCAGAGATAGACCGGGCGGCAGATGCCCGCATCAGGGAGGCGTGGCCCCCAGTCCCATCCGTACATGCAGTGTGCTTTGCGGATGGCAGGAAATCCATCCAGGGCGTCCGCGGACCCAGGGACAGGGTGCTGCCGGTAGGATGCCTGCGCAGCGGCGATGGGGGAATGGAAAAGAAGGGTCAGCGTGTTATCGCCCTCATGCACGAAAGGCCGGATATCAAGCTGATAGACCCGGTGCATATTCTCAGCGTGAAGGATAAACTGATCGTTGAGGGACACGTCCACGAGCGTATCAAGCCCCTCAAAAACGAGCCGGAGCTCTTTGGCCCCGAGAAGATCCGGGGTAACGGTAAACATTTTACGGTAGACAAAGTCCTGGCGCATCAGGTTATAGGCGATGTCTTCATTGTCACGGTAAAATGGATCAGGCATTTTGCCGTGGTCGAGGAGATCAGCATAGACAGAACCCGGAACAGTGGCGGAGAGATAAGTGGTTTCATCAGCGGCACGCATTTCCCAGCCTGAGGTGAGATCAAGCATTTGGCGCATGTATCTGTCCATCCTTCCTTTCTGTAATGGCTTGTATGATTTTATCATGGGACGTGCCAAATGAAAAGAAGGGGGATTTCTGCTATACTCTATGCGCTGACTAATGAAAGGATGGACAACAGATGAAACTGGCTTTTGCAGGCGGTGCAATGGAAGTTGGAGGGAGCTGCATTTATCTGAGGACGGATAAGTACGGCATCCTGATGGACAGCGGGATCCGCCAGGGGAGTGGGAAGGACCCCATCCCGGATTTCAGGATGATCCAGGAGATGGGGGGCGTGGATGTGATCCTGGTCTCTCATGCGCATATGGACCATATCGGGACGCTTCCTGTCATTGCCAAAGCTTATCCGTCGGCCATGATTTATATGACGCCCATGACGATGGACCTGACAAGGGTGCTCATGCTGGATTCCCTGAAAATCATGGCCATGCAGGAGGAGGAAATCCCCCATTATGTCCAGGCGGATGTTGAAGCCATGATGGACCGCATTGTACCGCTGCACTATCAGGCGGAGAAAGAGGTCCTGCCGGAAGTCCGGGTGACACTGTATCCGGCCGGGCATATCGCAGGTGCCGCCTGCATCCTTGTCAGGACTGAAGAAGGGACGGTCCTGTACACCGGAGATTATTGTGCTTTCCTTCAGCGGACGATTGAAGGCATTCGCCTTCCAAGACTCCGGCCGGACCTGATCATCACAGAATCCACATACGGTGACAAGCTGCACAGCAATCGGCAGGTGGAAGAAAAACGGCTGATCCAGTTGGTCGGGGACGCTGTGCGCTCCGGCAGCAAGGTACTGATTCCAAGCTTTGCCCTTGGACGCTCTCAGGAAGTGATCCTGCTCCTCAGACAGGGTATCGAATTGGGAGAGATCCCCCACGTCCCTGTCTATGTGGATGGAATGGTCCGCGAAGTGAACAGGGTGTACAGGATGCACCCGACATATCTCCGCGGCCGGCTCGCCAAGTCCATCATGAAAGGTGCCGAGCCGTTCTACACCGATGATATCAGACCTGTTCTGCCCACGGATGACCGGAGGGCACTGCTGGAAAAGGAGGGCCCGGCAGTCTTTGTTGCTTCCTCAGGCATGCTCAGCGGCGGCCCGTCTGTTCTGTACGCGGAGAAGATTGCAGGCCTTGAAAACGGATTGATCCTCATTACGGGCTATCAGGACGAAGAAGCCCCCGGACGCGTGCTTCTGAACATGATGGAAGAGCATGGGAGCGGGGGCGATGTGCCAAGCGTGACGCTGGGGGGACATGTGGTCCCTGTACGGGCGAAGATTGAGCGTGTGGGCCTTTCTGCCCATGGCGATCAGAATGAGATTGTCAACCTGATTGCCTCCATGAGCGCCAAGGACGTGGTCCTTGTGCACGGGGAAGGCGAGACCATAGCTGAGCTTGCACCGCATATATCGGGGGAACATCTCAGAGGGGTCTATGTGCCAAGACCCGGAGAGGTCATTGAGGTGCACTACAGGAACATGCGCAAGCAGGTCAGCCTCATGCCGCGCGAAAACATGGGTGAATCAGGCATGCCGGATGCACAGGGGCAGAGGCGGCTGTGGATGTTTGTGCTCCAGCATGGGCACGGAAAGGAAATGACAGCGGTCCAGCTGGCCTATATCTGGTCGGGAAAGGAGATCACGGAGGACAGGGAAATTTCAGCATGGCAGGCTCTTCTTCAGGGGTGTGTCTTCTTTGCCGCCAATCCTTACAGACTCTTTCTTTTCCATGCACTCTCAGAGGAAGAAGTCAACCTTGCCCTTGCACCCAAAGCCCTCAGCCAGCAGGAGGTTGCCGGGATCCTGAACCAGTATACGGAGGGACTGGATGTCAGAAAAGTGGGGTTCAGGATGGACACGAAGGAAGTTATTCTGAATTTTCATTTTCCGGACGCAGTGGACAGGGAAAGCGTGCAGAAGCGGATGAAGGGCTTTACTGAGGAAACCGGCTTTACCGTGACCATCAGCCCGTCGGTCAACCATGCCGCTGTCCAGCAGCTGCTGATATCTCTTTTTGCGGACCGCGTCCTCAGGGTCTCCTATTATGAGAATGAAAAGGCTTACAGGGTCCAGCTTGCAGGCGATGAAACGGAAGGGGACAGGGAAGCCCGCAAAACGTTCCGTGAGAAGACTGGCTGGACACTTCTTCTTGGCGATGAGCAGCCTGCTTCTGCCAGACCGGCCGGTGTCAGGGCAAAGCCGGGCGTGCGCGCCATGGAACAGAATGCAGCCATTGCGTATATCAAAAATGCTTCCGCGGGCTGGGAAAACCCTGTGCAGAAGGTGAGCATCCGCAATGATCAGGAAGGCCGGTACTTTGAGGTGTCCATGATCACGCCCCAAGTGTACCAGCGCTATGAAGAGCTGTTCCAGAAGCTTGCGGATACTGTCGGATGGCGGATCCAGCCTTCTCAGGCTGTCATGCAGAACCTTGTTATCCCTCTCTCGCAGAACATATGCCAGAAAGCCGGCATCACACTGAGAAAAACACCCTCGTTTATGCCCGCTACTTCTTCCCTTCAGCTGCGTGCGGAAGATGCCCCTCCTGAAGCGAGGGAGGAGGCGGCAGCCGAGATTCTCAGGAAAACAGGCTTGACATGCTGCTTTATTGAATAAAAAACCTTCGCACAAAAAGAAAACGCAGGGGATTTCCTCTGCGTTTTCTTTTTGTGACAGGTCAGTCATTGGAACTGACAGGGTAGACATCTGTGACACTGAGACCGGAACCGTCGACATCCACCATCATGGTGGCTCCCGGTTTGACATCGGCTGCGACAATTTTCCGGGCAATGAGGGTTTCCACATGGGACTGGAGATAACGCTTGAGCGGGCGGGCGCCATAGACCGGATCAAAGCCCTGGTCAATGACATAGGCCATAGCCCGGTCCGTAAGTTCAACATGCAGCTTGCGGTCGGCGAGCCGGCGGTTAAGGGAAGCAAGCATCAGTTTGACGATCTCGGAGATCTGTTCACGGCTGAGGGGCTTGTAATACACAATCTCATCGATCCGGTTGAGGAACTCGGGACGGAAATGGCTCTTCAGGAGCCTGTCCACACTGGCCCGTGCCTGAGGCGTGATGTCCCCGTCAGAAATGCCGTCAAGGATGAAATCACTGCCAAGGTTGGAGGTCATGATGAGGATGGTGTTCTTAAAGTCAACTGTCCGGCCCTGGGAATCTGTGATCCGGCCATCGTCAAGAACCTGAAGGAGGACGTTGAAGACATCAGGGTGGGCCTTTTCCACTTCATCAAAAAGGACGACGGAATAGGGGTGCCTGCGCACGGCCTCAGTCAGCTGGCCGCCTTCATCATAACCCACATATCCTGGAGGTGCACCAATGAGACGCGAGACGCTGAATTTCTCCATGTATTCGGACATATCGATCCTGACCATATTCTTTTCGTCGTCAAACAGTGCCTGGGCGAGGGCTTTGGCCAGTTCGGTTTTGCCAACGCCGGTAGGTCCGAGGAAGAGGAAAGAGCCAAGGGGACGGTTGGGATCCTGAATGCCTGCACGGCTGCGCAGTATAGCTTCCGAGACTTTGCGGACGGCCTCGTCCTGACCGATCACGCGCTCGTGGAGCACATCTTCCAGGTGCAGCAGCTTCTCCCTTTCGCCTTCCATGAGCTTGGCGACCGGGATGCCTGTCCAGCGGCCGACGATTCTTGCAATTTCTTCATCTGTGACACGGTCATGCAGAAGACTGTCTTCACCGCGGGACTGTTCCGCTTTTGCTTCTTCCTCCTGGAGCTCTTTTTTCAGGCGGGGGAGCTCACCGTATTTGAGCTCAGCGGCCCGGTTAAGGTCGTACTGCCGTTCAGCTTTCTCGATCTCAGCGTTCGTGTTTTCGATCTGCTCGCGGATCTTTGTGACCTTGCCGATGGCTTCCTTTTCTGCTTCCCATTTGGCCTGCATGGCGGAGAACACGTCACGCTGCTCGGCCAGTTCCTTCTGGACATTGGCAAGCTGTTCCTGACTGAGGGTATCGTCGTCCTTCTTCAGGGCGGCTTCCTCAATTTCAAGCTGCATGATACGCCGCCGCACATCGTCAAGCTCAGTGGGCAGAGAATCAATTTCTGTGCGGATCATCGCGCAGGCTTCGTCGACAAGGTCAATGGCCTTATCAGGGAGGAAACGGTCCGTGATATACCGGTTGGACAGGGTTGCTGCCGCGATAAGGGCATTGTCCTGAATCTTGACGCCATGGAAGACTTCGTAGCGCTCCTTGAGGCCGCGGAGTATGGCGATGGTGTCTTCCACTGTCGGTTCGTTGACCATAACGGGCTGGAAACGGCGCTCAAGGGCCGCATCCTTCTCGATGTATTCGCGGTACTCATTGAGGGTGGTTGCACCTATACAATGCAGTTCCCCGCGTGCGAGCATCGGCTTGAGGAGGTTCCCTGCATCCATGGCCCCGTCTGCTTTGCCGGCACCGACAATGGTGTGGAGCTCATCAATGAAGAGTATGATGCGTCCTTCGCTCTTCTTGATTTCCGCCAGAACGGCCTTGAGACGCTCTTCAAACTCGCCGCGGAACTTGGCGCCAGCAATCAGGCTGCCCATATCCAGGGAGAATACGGTGCGGTTCTTGAGGCTGTCGGGGACATCTCCGCGTACGATACGCTGTGCCAGACCTTCTGCGATGGCTGTTTTGCCCACGCCGGGCTCACCGATAAGGACAGGGTTGTTCTTGGTTTTACGGGACAGGATACGAATGACATTGCGGATCTCACTGTCACGGCCGATCACCGGGTCCAGTTTATGCTGTCTTGCCAGATCGACAAGGTCCTGGCCATATTTTTTCAGAGCATCATAGGTTTCCTCCGGGTTATCGGAGGTCACGCGTGTGGCACCGCGGACATCGGAGAGGGCCTTGAGGAAAGTGCTGTCTTTGTACCCCATGTTGCGCAGGATCTGCTGCATGTTCCGGTTGGGCTTGGCGCAGATAGCCATCCACAGGTGCTCTACTGAAACGTACTCATCCTTCATCTGCTTGGCTCTTGCATCCGCTTCCACAAGGGCCTTGTCCAGATCAGGGGAAATGTAGACCTTGTCTGCTTCGCGCCCAGGACCTGTTACCCGGGGGATGCGCGTAATCGCGTCGGTCACGGCTGCATTCAGACTGTTCACGGACCAGCCGCATTTTTCAAGCAGCTGGGGGATCAGACTTTTGGGATCTTCCAGCAGGCTTGCCACCACGTGCTCCTGGTCAACCTGCATGTGCTGATATTGTGTCGCAAGTGCCTGTGCACGCTGGATGGCTTCCACAGACTTCTGCGTATAATTATTCATGCTTGCCATATCATTCAACTCCTTTTACAGGGGGTTTCAGGCCACTGACTTACTTTGACCTTCGAGGATATTGTACAACGTTTTGACAAAGTGTCAAGGGCCAACAGAAAATTTTTTGACTTTTTCTGACATATAAAATGTGGCAGGACATAAAGACAGAAAAAAAGGATTGTGCTATACTCTCATGGTATACTGCATGAGGAGGAGGAAATGCCGTGCGTCATGTTCCTACAGGTGAACTGCCGGGCCTGGAGACGGATTTTGGAACCTATCTTTCACGTGCCGGGCTGCCGAGGGAAAACTATGATGTAACAAAATGGTTATTTGTGCCGGATTCTTACACGGAGTTCCGTTATATTCTTGGGACGCGTGGAAAGAACCCACTGATCTGCATAGGCATAAATCCTTCAACGGCTGAACCTGACCACCTTGACCGGACACTGCAGAGCGTTGAACGGATCGCTCTTCGCAACGGATATGATGCATTTACCATGTTCAATGTCTACGCACAGCGGGCCACGTCACCTGATGATATGCCCCGGGAGATGAATCTCAGACTGCACGCAGAAAACATGAAAGCCTTCCGTTACGTGCTTTCCCAGTCGGAAAGCCCTGTCGTATGGGCAGCATGGGGGAGCATCATTGAAAAAAGGAGCTATCTGCGGACATGCCTTGAGGATATGATCCTTGCCGGAGAGCAAGCCGGGGCACGATGGGTGAAATGCGGACAGGTTTCCCGCAAGGGTCATCCGCACCATCCGCTTTACCTGAGAAGCGATTCACCTCTGGAAAACTTCGATGTCCGTGCTTATGTCGAAAACTGTCTGAAACCAAAAAACAAAGGAGAAACCCGATGAGCCATATTCGATGGGGCGCAATGTGCCTGATTCTCGTGTTGACTGCCACATTTGCTTTTGCAGAGGATGTGTGGGACGAGAGTGTGGTCTGGGAGGATGATACTTCCGGGAATGTGATCTGGGAAGATGAAGTGACAGAAACGGTTGTGCCGGAAACTGTATTTACACCTTCCTATGGCAGCCCTTATCATGACCCTTCCATGAACTACTGGACCATGCCTATGGATATTACGGATGAAGAGGCTGTCTGGGAGATGCTGATGCAGCCGATCACGGTTGCCGACACCGGAAAGAAAAATGCTGAAAAAGCGCAGATCACCCTTCGTGCGGAGCCTTCGGAGGACGCGGAAGGGGTAGGTGTGGTGACGTGTGTCAGCCAGGGGCTGCATGTTCTGGAAACACTTGATAACGGCTGGTCTCTGGTGGAATGCTATTCCTCTTCCTTCCATGACAGCAAGGTGAAACGGTGGAACATGCTGGTGCAGGGGTACATCCAGACCAGTTACCTCAGGCAGACCGCACCCAATACGACTTACGGGATCGTCATCGATAAACTGACACAGAGGCTCTACCTCTTCAAAGAGGGGAAGCTGCTTTCCACACTGCTGGTATCGACTGGGCTTGTCAACGCCAAACAGCCGTGGAACGAGACCAGGTCTGGGGAATTCCTTATGCTCCTTCCCGCTGTCGGGGGCTTTCAGGATGGGAACATGATCTGTTCTTACGCGATCCGGTATAACAGCGGGGACCTTCTCCATGAAGTCCCGCACTCCACAACTTCCGGCTACAGCGCTTTTGAGCCTAAGCTTGGGGAAAAGGCCAGTCATGGCTGCATCCGCGTTCAGCGGAGAAAGACGCCCGAGGGCGTGAATATGCAGTACATCTGGGACAACCGCAAGGCGAATACCAAGCTGGTGATCTGGGAAGACTGGCAGGGAAGGCAGATTGCCCATCCGGATGATGATATGACACTGTACTATAACCCTAAGGGAGGCACAGCGTACCACACCCAGGAAACCTGCTTTTCTGCCAAAAACAAGGTCTTTACCCCCTTTACCTATGGCGAACTGGACGCAGAACCGTACAGCAAGTTAAAACGCTGCAGCTGGTGCACACCGCCGCTGCGCAGAACAGAGATTGATGAGATCAACGAAAAATATGCCGAAGGCGGGGACCATGACCCCGTGCTGACACAGGCGAGGGAAAAACAGTCATAAACACAAAAACCGGGCAGTTTGCCCGGTTTTTGTATAGGTACAGGATCATGTCAGACGGATCCGGTCAATCAGTTTACGGAAATCCTTTTCTTCCCAGATCTCAGGTGTGGGGTAAAGCGGGTTGGCTTCTTTATCTGCCCAGCGGATGATCTGCGGTATGTCCTTTTCCCGGATACAGTCAAAGCCTGTAGGAAGCTGCATGCTCCGGTTGGTTTCCTCGATCCAGTCAATGAACTTTTCAGCTTTTTCATTCTGCGATCCTGTCATGCCGCAGCACTCGGCCAGTTCGGCGAGACGCGGGCAGACGGATGTCCCGTATTGGCGGAGGACATGGGGAAGGATGACGCTCATGGCGAGCCCATGGGGAACACCGTAAAGACCGCCGAGGGTATGTCCTACAGCGTGCACATAGCCCACGCATCCTCTCGTAAAGGAACGGCCAGCGTAAAAAGCAGCCTGCTGCATACTCTGTCTGGCTTCAAGGTCCGATCCGTCCACATAGGCTTTATACAGCCAGTCATGGATGAGACGGACAGCTTTTTTGGCATAATCCTTTTCCAGGGAAGTACAGTATGTTCCATTGGTATAGCTCTCAACGGCATGGCACAGAGCGTCCATACCGGTCGTTGCGGTAATAAAGGGAGGGAGGCCTTTTGTCAGTTCCGGATCAAGTACGGCGAAGCGGGGCATGAGTACGGGGTCATTGATGGATGCCTTATGATGGGTCCCGGCGATGGTGATGACGGCAGCGACAGTTGTTTCCGATCCCGTGCCTGCGGTTGTGGGAACAGCATAGAGAGGGACGATCCGCTTATGCACACGGATGATTCCCTGCAGTTTCTCTACAGATTTCCGTTTCTGTGCGTTTCTTGCTGCGATGCCTTTTGCACAGTCCATAGGGGAGCCGCCGCCAAAGGCAACAATGGCGTCACATCCGGAACCGAGGAAGGACCGGAAGCCTTCTTCAACATTTGTATCTGTAGGGTTGGGAGCGACCTGGTCAAAGAGAGTGTAGGGCAGTCCTGCACGGTCCATAGCGGCAAGCATGGAGTCAAGAAGACCTATTTTCATGAGACCCTGGTCGGTTACCACGAAGGCACGCTTGCACCCGTTTTTCTGCATGAGCTCAGGAAGGCGGGTCACGCAGCCGGCACCTTCGATGCGCTGGGGGATCGAGTAGGGCATGAAGTAGTTTCCGACCTTCATGATGCCCTGAAAAATACGGCAGTATGCTTTTTTGGCAAAGCCCATATGGATCACCTTTTCTGTTTTTACTTTTCAAATACTTTCAGCACTTTGAGTTTCCAGGCATTCTTTTTGCCGTTATAGGGATGTTCACGCAAGGGAAGGTTGAAATGCGTCGAACCATGGAGCACTGTGGAGGGGTGCGTGAATTCGCGGAAACCCCATTGACCGTGATAGGCACCCATGCCGGAATGTCCGGTACCATTGAAAGGTACGCCGCGGACCATGAGATGCAGACAGACCTCATTGATGCAGCCTCCGCCGTACTGCTGTGTGGACATAACCCGGTTCGCCCATGACATATCCTTTGTAAAAAGGTAAAGGGCAAGTCCATGCTCACGCGATGCGATGATATCCATCATACGGTCAGCTTCCTCATCCGGGTAGGGGACGATGGGCAGGAGAGGATTGAAGAGCTCGTGGCTGACAATGCTCTCATCTGTCCCGACAGGGTAGATGATGGTGGGCTCATATTTCAGGGTGGCACGGTCCCCGTGTCCGCCGAAGACGATCCTGTCCCTGTAGGCTTCCGCTTCCTTTTCGCATGTATTATATGCGCTTTCCGTGATGAGCCTCGGATATTCCGGGTGCTTCAGAGGATTCTCCCCGATCTGATGGGTATAGGCGGCTTTGAGCTCGCGGATAAAGTCCTGTGCGACCTCCTGCGCCACAGCGATCTGGTTGATGTTGATGCAGATCTGCCCGCTGTTGCACAACTTGAAGAAGGCGATCTTGCGCGCTGCATCCTTGAGATCGGCATCTTTGCGGATGACGCACCAGTTCCCTGTCTCACCGCCCAGTTCAAGTGCGACGGGCGTCAGGTTGTGGGAAGCCATCTCCATGACGTGTGCCCCCACCTTGGGTGAACCGGTATAAAAGATTTTGTCAAAGCGCTGTGCAAGACAGAAATCTGCCACTTCATGTCCGCCATCAATGACAACGGCAAAATCATCAGGAAAGGTTTCAGAAATCATTTTCTGGAGCACGGCTGTACAGGCACCTGATTTGGAGCTTGCTTTGATCACAGCGGTATTCCCGCCGGCTATACTCGCAGCAAGGACGCCGAGGGAAAGAAGAATGGGAAAATTAAAAGGCGATATGATGAGACTCACGCCATAGGGCATCTTATAGACACGGGTAATGAGGCTCGGGAAACAGGTCAATCCGCTGAAATGGATTTCAGGCCTGGCCCAGCGCTTAAGGCCGCGGATCATTTCATTGATTTCCAGAATGACGTCACCGATATCGCAGAAATAGGCTTCAGTCTCACTGCGCCCAAGGTCTTCAAAGAGTGCTTTTTCAATGTCTTTTTCATGGGCTTCCAGGGCCTTGCGGAGCTTTCTGAGCTGTTCAAGGCGCCAAGCGACCGGGAGCGTCTGACCGGAACGGAAAAACGTCCGCTGCCGTTCTACGAGATTATGAATATCTGATTCGGACCATGTCATGGTACGACATGCACTTCCTTTCGTAAATAATGCCAGGACATGCTAGAAGATTTCGAAAGAAAAGGCAAGTCTTTTTATGCGGCCTGAGAAAAACCATAAGGCGATACAGACGAAAAAAACGCTGCATTAAGCAGCGTAAGGAATACAAACGATCAGAAACTGGAGATGCCGTGACTGTTGATCATGGCATCGAGCCTGATTCCCGCTTTGCACAGAGGGCAGTCATGGGAATTGGTGCTCTGATAATCCGGAAGGTCATGCTTCATGCTGTAGATGCTGACAATGGGAAAGCCTTCGCAGCTGTCAATGCAGGAGAAAATGGCAGAGATGCCAACGGGGATCCCGCTGTAATAGCGCAAAGCTTCGACAGCTGCCTGAATGGTGTAGCCTGTGGTGACCGAAGCGGCGAGAATCAGGACGTGCTTGCCCACAATCATAGGGGCAGTATTGTCACGGAAGATGAGCTGACTGCCGGATGTGTGCTCAGGAGTGACCACATAAATGGTACGATGAGCGTTCATGTTCATGAAACCGGCTTCAGAAAGACGAGAGGCCATGCACGCCCCGATGACCTCAGTGCCATCAAGACAGAGAATGGTATCGATGACTGTGGAAGAGAGATATTTTGAGCAAAGTTCTTTTGCTGCTTCACGGGCTTCGGAGAGACGGTGCTTGGTCATGGTCAGATCAATATAGTAGTTGATATGGCTGTGACTGGTGGCAAAGTGACCGTGGGCAACACGAAGCGGCAGGCTGCCGCGCAGATTCGGGTATTCCATAATTTGAATAGCCATATGTCATTCCTCCCTTTGGATCATGGGACACATTGTACTTTCTAGACGGTTTTCCGTCAATCTTTTTTGAGATCAGATTTCAGCTTCAATCTTCCTCAGGGCGATCCCAAAATCTTCATCATTGTGGTCCATGACATGGGTATAAAATTCATGGAAAGGTACAATCTGAACATCATGGACCTCATAGGGATCAAACCTGATACCACTTTCGGGAACATGCACCCTGCAGGCATAGACGGAAATAAACAGCCCGGTGCCATCTTCCCAATCCACACGGAAGGTATGGAAGAGTTTAAGCGATGTCTGAGGAATATGGAGCCCCAACTCTTCCTGGGCTTCGCGTACAGCAGCAGATTGCGGTGTTTCACCGGCTTTGACGCTCCCGCCGGTCACATCCCATTTGCCGGCATAATACCTGGCTTTAAGAGAACGCTGCTGCATAACATACAGGCCTTCTCCCTGTCCAGGTAAAGGGCTGGTGTCTGTTTTGAGGATGACAATGGTATGAAGAAAATACTGCCCTGCCTGGCGTGGAGCGTGTTTTTCCAGAATGCGGCCGGTGTTTTCTCCGCTTCTGGTATAGAGTTCCCTGTATTCCATTTGCGTGCCTCGTTTCGCTGTGCTGAAAAAGCCCCGCCCATAAAGAGCAAGGCCATATAGATGTTCATTGCTGTCAACAATGCTCCTGAGAAGGGTTCTTCCTGCTCAGAAGGGCGGCGGCTGACGCGATGCCGCGGTCAGAAGAACCAGACAGAGGCAGAATCTGGCAATCATTCCCAGGCGGAGCTCCTGATTGGGGCCATGGCTTCACAGGACCGCTGCCCTGCGGAGGAATACCGGATTCTGCACCGCGACGGAAGGAAGAGTAACCACGATGTGGAAACAGGTCCGGGCCCCCAAGCAGCTGCGCCGACAGAACCTTTATCATATGCAGGATGATCAAAGAAGAGCTTTGACGCAATTCTCCACATCTTTCATATCGGCAGTCGGTTCAAAGCGGGCGACAACATTTCCTTCACGGTCCACGATAAATTTTGTGAAGTTCCATTTGATGTCAGGTTTCTTGTCCCATTCCGGATCGGCTTTGGCGAACATGCTCTCCAGAAGTTCTTTATAAGGATGGGCATTGAAACCTTCAAATCCTTTCTGGGCCTTGAGATAGGTGTACAGGGGCAGTTCGTTTTCTCCGTTGACGTCTGCCTTTTTCATCTGAGGGAAGGTAGTGTTGAAATGGACCGTGCAGAATTCGTGGATTTCATCATCAGTGCCGGGTGCCTGAGCGCCAAACTGGTTGCAGGGGATATCAAGGATCTCAAGCCCCTGGTCGTGATAATCTTTATACATCTGTTCAATGGGGGCATATTGCGGGGTAAAGCCACAGCCTGTAGCTGTGTTGACGACCATAATGACTTTGCCTTTGTAATCGCTCAGGTTCAGTTCTCCGCCTTTTCCGGTTTTGACTGTAAAATCATAAATACTCATTTTTTCTTCCTCCATATTTGTAAGAGCTTTGTCAAGCAGTTTTTTTAATTGAATGAGTTCTTCGTGTGAAAGAGGGATACAGCCTTGCATGGATTTGGGAACATCAAGCGCTTTTTCGCGAAGCTGATATCCACTTTCTGTAAGCTGTAAAAGAAGTTTGCGTTCATTTTGGCTTGCTCGGGTCCGTGTGAGCAGCCCCTGTTTTTCCAGACGTTTAAGAAGAGGGGTAAGGGTACCGGAATCCAGGTGGACCTTAAGGCCAAGTTCGCCTTCGGTCATATTTCCAAATTCCCAGAGGACCATCATAACCACATATTGGGTATAAGTGAGATGGAGGGATTCCAGGGGTTTGCGGTATTTCCGGATGAGTTCTTTTGAGCATGCGTACAGCGGGAAACAGAGCTGATTTGAGATCCGTAAGCTTTCATAAGGATTTGAAAGTGGTGGCTGTTTCATCAAATATACTTCCTTGCGAGGGCACAGGCTTCTTCGAGCTGAAGGGTATTCGGCCGGCTTTTAGCATAAAATGCATCATCTGCAACGGGAATACTCTTTTCAGAAAGTGCTTTGCGGATCAGATCAATGGCATGCTTTGAAATCCAGGAAGTTGAGAAAATGACAGCTTTTTTTACTTTTGCTGAATCGAGGGCATCGAGATAGGCTTTCAGATGGGCATCAAGACCGTAAGCATACAGGGCACCGCCTATGAAAAGGACATCTACTGGCTCAGTGAGAGCAGCTTGTGTCTGATCCACTGAAACAGCATCAACACCAATTTCTCGGGCGATGGCTAAAGCAACAGCCTTGGTATTGCCTGATCTTGAATAATATCTGACCGCAGTTTTCATTTCAATACTCCTTTTCTGATATGAGCATATAACCCTTTCCCTAACCACTATTTGGTTTAAACCGCTGGCCGAAAGTGATAAAAGACATACAGGGAAAAGAAGACCAGCTGACAAGAAGAGAAAAATGCGACTGCACAATGTTAAATTGTGCACAATAAATGGTAATGATTTGAAAGTATGAAATCAAGGGGAAGATGTGACAGAAAAAGGAAAAGAACAAGAAAAAATCAGACTACAGAAAGAAGAACTGCCTGCAGACATAACAATAAAGATGAACCTCATACACTGAAAAGATGATTTTCAGCTGGTTACTGCAGTGACTATTACGGGGAAAATAGGTCGGTAAACAGTTGGCAGACATTTCCTGGTTTTTTTGCCTGATTCATTCCGGAAATCGAAAGACAAAAAATCCCGAAAGTCTTTTGTACCAAGACTTTCGGGATAAGTGCATAGCGGATTCGAACCGCAAAGAGCAAGATAACATCCCAAACGATTGGAAAAAATACAATGAATAATTATACGGTTTCGCCTAATAATTATTAGGTCAATAAATTTTACTTGCTGTAGTTGCTCATTACTTTTGTCATCAACTCCACCATCTGCTTCTTCACTTCTGGTGGCTCCACAATGGTAACTTTTGTTCCCATACCTAAAAGCCAACCAAAGAACTGGTCCCCAATCGCCACAGGAACTGACACTGTTAGATATTCCTTGTTATTTTCCAGAACAGGGAACAAGTTCGTTCCAAACTGGTCTGCTATCAAGTAATAGTAAAATACGGGGCAACGAAGTTTTACAATGACTTTCTTCCCTCCGAAGAGGTTAAAGGAAGACTGCGTTCTGAATGGCAGTTCTTCCTTTATTTTCTTGTATTCCTCTTCGCCTTCGCTTTTGTCCTCAAGCATCACAACATTGTCTATGCGGTCCAAGCGATAATACTTCATCTGCTTCCCATCGTAAGCCAGAAGATAATAATTATCTCTGGAATACAGTAAAATCCAAGGGCTTACAATGATTTCCTTCTTCTGGTATTCACGCTTGTTGCGATAGTTCAGGCGAAAGTATTGGAAAGATACTTTCTTCTTTGCGTCAATGGCCTTGGAAAGGATGCCAACATTGTCGTGATACTCTGTATCAATACGCTTTGTTCTGTTAGCAATAAGCGTTTGGCGATTCAGTTCTGTTGCCTCATAACGACTACAGAACATCTTCAGTTTATCAATGATTTCTTCTGTTGCCTTCTGCGTCAGGAACTTGGACGATGCCACAGCATCAATCATCAGTTTCAGTTCGTAAATGGAGAACAGGCGTTCTTCCACATTAAGGCGTGGTGGCGCATATCCTTTGCTGATTTTGACTTTGGTTCCCAGATTTTCCAAGTCACGAATATCTTCATAGAGTGTTCTGCGGTCCTTTTCTTTTTCCTCGTCCATCAATTCCAGAAGCTGCGACATAGTAATATAGTGCGAAGCATCAGTTTCCGTTTCCAGAATTTGCTTTACTTTAAACATTCGGAACTTGCGGTCCTTCAACAATGTATAACTTTGCCTTGCCATTCATCATCTTTCCAATCTTTACAACATCTTTTTAACGAGTATAGCACATCATTTAACATCTTTGGAACATCTTTCATTCATCTTTTGAACGCTTTCCTCATCATTTCAGTTACTTGCTTCTTCACATCAGCAACAAGCCCGCTCATCGTAAGCGGTTTCCCGTTTAGGGTTGTCTGAACATCAAGCTGAACTTG
>CAMNGW010000042.1 GCA_946538615.1 uncultured Clostridia bacterium | reverse complement strand
AAGAGAATCGGCATGGAGTTCAAGCATATCCATAGCAACAGCGATATTGGAACAATGGGCAGAGACACGCTCAAAGTTTGTGATGAGGTCATTGAACACGAATCCCTGAGCTATGGTGCAGGTTCCATTCTGAAGGCGCTCCACGTGCCGCATTTTCATTTCAACGCACAGACCGTTGATGACGGTCTCAAGGGGATCGACCTTCTGGGCAAGCTGCGGGTTTTCACTGGTGAAAGCTTCCATGGTGGTATGCAGAATTTCCAGAATGGCCTCTGTCATAACCGTCAGCTCATGCTTGGCAGCATCCGACAGGGTCAGATTTTTGTCATGAATTTCCTTGGCAGAGTTGGCGATATTCAGCGCATGGTCCGAGATGCGTTCGAGGTCGGACAGAGAATGCAGGAATATCGAAGTGACATGGCTCTGATGTTCTGTAAGTTCCTGGAAAGTGATGTTCATCAGATAGGAACCGAGTGCGTCCTCATACTGGTCGCCCTCATTTTCAAGAGATTCGACGTGGGCATATCTTGCATCACTGTAACCGGCCAGGAGCGTCAGGGCCTCCTTGATGGCCAGCTCTGCCCCGGAAGCCATCTCGCTGATGGTCAGCCTACATTGCTCCAGAGCAAGGGCAGGGTGCGCAAGAAAGCGGGCTTCCAGACGGAGCGCAGGGTTCTTGGAAGATGCATTTTCACGTACAAACAGGCTTGCTATCGCTTCAATGACGTCACAGAATGGGAAAAGAATGATGACGATCAGAAGACGGAGAAGGGTATTGATCAGTGCGATGTAAAAGGGATTCATGATAAGCCCTGTGAAGGTGAAAGTGAAAATGCTTTCAGCGATATAAAAGACAGAGGCTAAAGCAAGAACGCCGATGACAGAGGCGGCAAGATAACTGTAGGCCGTTCTGCGGCCGTTGGGTGAGGCGCCCAGAGCTGAGAGAAGAACAGGAAGTGAAGCGCCGATTGTGATACCCATCAGAAGAGGCAGAGTGGAAGCGAAAGACATGACACCTGTAACGGACAGGGCCTGAAGGATACCTACAGCAGCAGAGGCAGACTGCAGGACAGCGGAGAACGCAATGCCCACCAGTATGCCAAGCACAGGATTGGTAAGCGTGGTAAGAGTCGATGTGAACCAGGGCTGACTGCCGAGGCTGGATGTGGCATCGCTCATCTGATCCATGCCAAGCATGAGGATGGCGAATCCAAGCATGATATCACCGAGATGGTGGTGCCGCTTGTCTTTGCTGAACAGACGGAACAGGATGCCTGTGACGGCCATGACCGCGGTCAGCGTGGAGACCGAAAGAATGGAGGCAAGCTCACTTCCGGAGCCTGCTGAACCCAGAAAGATGACCCACCCTGTAATGCTCGTGCCCAGAATAGCACCGAGAATGACAGGGATAGCCTGATGGACCTTCATGATGCCGGCGTTGACAAAGCCGACCACCATAACCGAGGTTGCGGATGATGACTGAATGACAGCTGTCACACCCGTTCCAAGCAAGAGCCCTTTCCAGGCCTTGCCGGACAAGCGGAACAGAATCGGTTCAAGCTTATTCCCGGACAAACGCTTGAGGCCATCGCCCATAAGCGTCATGCCAAACAGGAAAAGGGCAACTCCGGAGAGTAGTTCAAGAATAAACATAGATGCACTCCTTCCGAATCGGAGACATTGTAAAGGAAAAATGTAAAATCCATGTACAGCTCTATGTAAAAATTGTGTTAAATTTATGCAGGAATGAATGCAGAAAGCTGAGCATATGATAAGATGGAAAGGCGAGGTGAGCAGCTTGATCTATCTTTTGGAGGATGATGACAGCATCCGTAAACTGGTCATTTATACGCTGGAAAGCCAGGGCTTTAAAGTGATGGGATTTGATACGCCCCTTGCGTTCTGGCACTGTATGGAAAAAGTGGTTCCGGATCTCCTTATGCTGGACATTATGCTCCCTGAAGAGGATGGCATTACGATCCTCAGGAAACTGAGAGCAGCGCCTTCCACATCAAGACTTCCGGTCATCATACTTACGGCCAGGACCAGCGAATACGATCGGGTGGAAGGTCTTGATGCCGGGGCGGATGATTATATCTCCAAGCCGTTTGGCATGATGGAACTGGTGGCGAGGGTCCGCGCTGTGCTCAGACGGACGCAGCAAAGCGCCATGGATCAGGTCTATACCGTTGGCATGCTTACGGTATGTCCTGCCAGACATGAAGTACTGGTAGATGGGTGCAGCACCGAACTGACTTATAAGGAGTTCCAGCTCTTGTGCCTGTTTGTCGAAAACCAGGGAAGGGTGCTCACAAGGGAGTTCCTTCTGGATAAGGTATGGGACCTGGGGACTGAAAGGGAGAACAGGACGCTGGATGTCCATATCCGTACGCTGCGTGTCAAGCTTGGACGTGCAGGGTCCCTGATTCAGACCGTGCGCGGTGTGGGATACAGAATGACGGAGGACAGAGCATGACAAGAACAATCTTTTTGCACATTTTTCTGGTTGGCGTATCCGTACTTCTTTTGTGTACCGCCTTCTTTTTTGGCCTGCAGTACACCCAGACCATGGATGAAACCTATGACGCGCTTGCACAGGAAATCAGCTATGCTGAAAAGGGCATTGCGGCAGGTGGGGAAGAGTACCTGGACAGTCTTCTTCCTGAACACCTTGCAACCTGGATCAATGCACAGGGTGAGGTCATTTATGACAGCGAGACACCGGGGCTGGACACCAACCAGGGAGAATATCCTGAGGTCCGGGACGCTCTTGTGAAGGGAGAAGGAAAATCCGCAAGACGCTCGGAGAGCAGCGGGCAGGATATGCTCTACTATGCCCGCAGGTGCGCAGACGGGACCGTATTGCGGATGGGAAGGCCGACAAGTGCGCTGTATTATGCGCTGGTCACGGTAAGCCCCGTGCTGTGGGTGCTGGTCCTTGTGGCGCTGATCTCAGGTGTACTGGCGTTCCGGGCGGCCCAGCAGATTGTAAAGCCGATCAATGAACTGGACCTGGACCATCCCAAAACGGAAGTGTACCCTGAACTTGCACCCCTGATTCAGAAAATCCAGGAACAGAAGCTGACCATACAGGAAGAAGTCATGCAGCGCGAGGAAATGCGCAGAGAGTTCACGGCTAATGTGACGCATGAGCTGAAAACACCGCTGACATCCATTTCGGGTTTCGCTGAACTGATGGCGGAGGGCGTTGTCTCGCCTGACCGGGTGGGGGAATTTTCCCGCGACATCTACAAAGAATCCCAGCGTCTGATTTCCCTGATTGATGATATTCTGAAACTCTCCAAGCTTGATGAAAATGAACTTGGCGGATCATTTGCTACAGTTGACCTGATGAAGGTAGCGAGGGATGTTACAGAGAGCCTTCAGAACGTGGCCAGCGGCATCCATGTTTCCCTCCGCGTGGAAGGGGAGAGTGTCCTGGTTGAAGGCATTGAACAGCTGCTCAATGAGATGATCTACAACCTTTGTGATAACGCAATCAAGTACAACCGGCCAGGCGGGGAAGTCAGAGTGACTGTTTTTCAGGGTGAGAAAAAGGGCATCTCCGTACAGGACAACGGAATTGGCATTCCGAAGGAAGATCAGAAACGGGTGTTTGAGCGCTTCTACCGTGTCGATAAGAGCCATTCCAAAGAAGTGGGCGGAACGGGCCTTGGCCTTTCTATTGTCAAGCATGGCGCCCAGCTCCATGGGGCAGAGATTCAGCTGGAGAGCACACCTGGCGTAGGAACCAGGATCACGCTCTTCTTTCCGGAGAAGATACCGGATCAGCCGACAGCATAAAGGCTCCGGACAAAAAGAAAAAGGCTGGGGCCACAGTGGTGGTCCCCAGCCTTTTGTTGCAGGGCGATGGATGGCATACATCATAGACACAATCAGGATGCAGGCTGGAACCTGAACAGTGCAGGACTGTGGTAAAACGCAATCCGGAGCTGAAGGAATGCACGGGAGAGGAGGAGACCGATGAAAAAAGAAGGACGCTGGATCTCGCTGAAGACGAAAATGAATCTTCTGCTCATTGGTGTTATCCTGGCAGTTTCCATAGGGCTGTTGATGATTGCATATGCTGTACACAGCCAGAAAATTGACAGCATTTATATCAGCAATGTCAACAAGGCTGCCCTGCTTGCACTGGACAGCCTCAATTATCAGGAATTGCGTTATATACGGGACGTGGTGATTTCCGAGGAGTTTCAGAGCGTCCGGAAACGTGCTGTGGACGCAGGGGATCCGGGCATTCTTGAAAGCTGGATGCTTGAATGTCCCGCTTATTATGACAGTGGCCCCGTCCCTGCTGAGGAGTATTCCTTTTTTGATGAGTATCGGGATGCCTGTTACTTTCTGGATGAATTACGCAGGCATTCAGGCGTAACCGATGTGTATATTCAGTACGATGAAAAGGGAATTACCTATAACATTGTGGACCCGGATGAGAATCTTTTGTATATCGGTTCCATAGAGCCCCCTACACCAGAGTTTGCCTCTGCTGAAGACAATGCCCGGATTTCTGCCATGGTATACAGGAATCAGTTCGGGTGGCTCTGCACGGCATGCGAACCGTTTGATGATTACGGGTCCACATACAGCTATGAGGACCTTGTGGCGACAGGCTATGTATGCGTGGATATGGACATGGATACAGTCATGCGGGAAAGACACTGGTTTCTGCTCAACAGTCTGGTATTTGTGGCGATTCTGACAGCAATAGCCATGGCCCTGAGCGTTTTTCTTGTCAACCGGACAGCTGTTGCGCCCCTCAAACTTCTTGCGAAAGGCACAAGGCAGTTTACGGATACCCAAAATGGCTATTCCATGGAGGATGTCATACAGGCACATATCACGTCCCATGATGAGATCGGCGATCTGTACCATGACATACAGGCCATGCAGAAGCATATTGTGGAATATACCCACGACCTGGCAAAGGCTGCTGCTGAAAAAGAACGGCAGAACACGGAAATGCGTCTGGCTGCGGAAATTCAGAAATCCATGCTTCCGGGCGAATCGTCCCTTTTCCCGGGAAGGACAGAATTTGACTTGTGCGCCACCATGGATCCGGCCAGGGAAGTGGGCGGTGACTTCTATGATTTTTTCCTGATTGATGAAAACCATCTCGGGCTTGTGATTGCTGATGTGTCCGGGAAAGGCGTCCCTGCTGCGCTTTTCATGATGTCCGCAAAAATGCTGATCTCGCAGCAGGCCATGACAGGCGGGACGCCGGCCGATATTCTGAAGAAAGTCAACGACAGAATCTGTCAGAGCAACCAGAAGTCTCAGATGTTTGTTACAGTATGGATCGGGATGCTTGACCTTCTCAGCGGCCATATGATCTGCGCCAGTGCAGGCCATGAGTACCCCATGGTCCGCCGCTCAGGCGGGGAGTTCACACTGTTTAAGGATCCCCACGGCTTTGTGGCCGGAGGCATGGAAAATGTAAGGTACAGGAATTATGAGATGGACCTGCAGCCTGAAGATGCCGTTTTTGTCTATACCGATGGTGTCACAGAAGCCACCAATGGAAAAGGGGAACTGTATGGCGATAAGAGGCTCGCATCAGCCCTTCAGGGCATGAAGGGAGAAACCTGTCAGCATATTGTGGACCATGTCCGCGCGAGCATTGATTCTTTTGTGGACGGGGAGGAACAGTTTGACGATCTGACCATGCTGTGCCTGATCTATAAAGGTCGGGCGGATGGAGAAATGAAAACAGCGACTGACCGGGCGTGAACAGGAAGGGGTCTTCCATAATTACAGCGTGAACTTGCGTTCTTCAAGCTGGATGGCCAGTGTGAAGGGGTCCACGTCCTGGGATGCCGGAATATATGCCGCCAGACGGGCGATGGCTCTGTGCATTCTCTGTGCCCATGCATCACATACCGTTTTCATCCGGGGCCCTTCTTCGCGCGGAATATAGTTTTCCAGACGGCCGCCGGTGTAGCCGTCCGGTCCAATGCCGAGAAACATCTCGGCTTTTTCTATGTCATAGTGGCCGAAAGCGGCATACAGCCCCACGGCATCTGCAAGCATCTCGTCCCACAGAGGGTCAATCAGCGCGGGAAACAGCCGTCTTGTGATGAAATGGGTGCACTCGTGGTATTTGCGGATTGTGTAGGAAGCCGCTGTCCACGCCTCGTGGGACAGCCCGATTTTTTCGGCAGGCACGGCACTGTACGGCCCCTGGGAGAGAATAATCAGGGCATCGGTATAATTGGATTTTTCAGAGGTAAAGCGCCGGAACTCACTGTTCCAGTCAGGGGAACTGCAGCCTTTTTGGGCCTGCTGCTGGAAAAAGGTGTGCTGATGGGCACGGATCTTCTGC
Organism: uncultured Clostridia bacterium; assembly: GCA_946538615.1. Taxonomy (GTDB): domain Bacteria; phylum Bacillota; class Clostridia; order Christensenellales; family Aristaeellaceae; genus UBA2943. The sequence goes on along the minus strand of CAMNGW010000042.1, from coordinate 13,095 downwards.
CAGTTGATGACACCGTCGAGGATGGCGGCACCCTGTGTGGGTGGGACCGGCACAAGCTGGCATCGTTTCGCCATGATCTGAAAGAAGCATTCGAAATCCTGCCTGTGGGTCATCGTGATGATGCAGACCTGTCCGGCCGGTGTGTTTTCAAAAACCAGGGAATCCTCTTCATGTGTCCGGAAATGGGAGAGCGAAGAGGAAGAGGGCGGATTGCCCCTGGCAACGACATCATGGTATGCTTCAGCGCTTTCCGGTCCCGGGGCCAGATACAGCTGGGGATAGATGGATGCGAGATGGATCAGCACATCTTTTCCGGTAAAGGAAGGGATTACATGGGGCATATGGGCACCTCCCTGAAAAGCAATTGGGCTGGACGGAGGAAAAAAGGGAAAGCAGCCTGGTGCTGCGGACACAGAGGAACGGTTCCCAGCCTGCCGGTGCGGGATGCGGGCAATTTCCGCAACAGTACCCTGTCACAGACTTTTCATCTGCAGGAGGATGTCTGCATAGACCTGATAGACTGCAGGATCGCTGATGATGAACTTGATGGCATCCATGGCTTCAGGATACAGCGTGGTGAACCGTGACAGCGTCTGTACAGCGGTTTCAGCAGCCTCTCTCACAGGGAAACCGGAGCGGCCAGTGCCAAGGGGAGGGAAGGCAATGGTGCGGATGCCGTTCTCCCTGCATATTTCCATGCAGGCCAGATAACAGTGTGCCAGGGTTTCCGTTTCATGCTTTTTTCCCTTTCTCCATGCAGGGGTCGGAGTATGGATGACATAGGAGCAGGGGAGATGAAAGGCACCGGTGATTTTGGCGTGCCCCGCCTCGCAGCCGCTCAGCTTTCTGCATGCCTGGGCAAGTTCAGGACCGGCTGCAGCATGGATGGCACCGTCGATACCGTCTTCGCCCAGGAGGTTCGTCCTGGCATCGCTGACAATGGCCTGTGTACCATGGCCCTGTGTGATATCGCCGAGGACAAGCTCAAAACAGGTCAGAAAATGTTCCGGGGATACCGCGCAGTGCAATTCATGATATTTCTGGTGCCAGGCGCGCGAATCCGGGAGGACGGGTCCGGCGAGCGCGGCGAGATCATCTGAAAGCTGGAGGACCACATCTGACAGTTCAAGATCCTGTTTCCATTCTTCAGGGATAGCATGGTAGCCAAGATATGCGCCAAGAATATTTCCTGCGATGGCCCCTGTGGAGTCGCTGTCCCCGCTATGGTTCACGGCGGTTGTGATGGCCCTGGAAAAGTTGTCCGGATAGCGCAGGACGGAGTAAAGGGCAATGGCAAGGGCCTCCTCGCCAACCCATCCCTCTCCGAGCCGGGGGATGTTGGAGGCATCCGGCAGGGTATTTCCGGATAGGGATACAGCCAGGTCAAGGAGGGAGAGCAGTTTTTCCAGTTCCCTTGTACCCTCAAAGACGCGGGAAACCGAACCGGCGGTGACCTCCTGGATTTCCTTGAGGGACTGGCCGCGGAGACCAAACACAATCTCATGGACCATACCGGCAAGGAACGCGGCGGGAAGATATCCCAGAGGGTGGGAATGGGTAATGGCAGCGGCATCCGCCCCAAGGCGCACCGCCTCATCCAGGCTCAGGGAAGCCACCAGGCCCACAGGAGCGGCCCTCATGACACCTCCGCACCCCTTGCTCTGATTGACGGGGTGGTCCACGCTCCCGATTTCACCGGAACTGTCCATGAAACGAAGGGCTGAAAGACAGGTCCTGCCGGGTGCCCTCCTGGCGTAGAGCGCGGGGACATCAAGAAGCCAGCACAGACGGGGCTGACGGACCCCGAGATCAAAAGGCATATCCTGCGTCCTCAGCCAGTCAAGACAGGCCTGGGCGAGACAGAATGATGTGCTTTTTTCTTTCTGTACGGCGTGTGCCACAAGGGCATTGGCGGTGAAAAGTGTCATCTGTGTATCGTCTGAGATCAGTGCTTTTTTGCTTTCCTTGTCAGGGTCATAGCATGAGATGCCTTCCTGTCCGTAGCGCTCAATGATTTCCTTTTCACTGAGGAACTCCACCGGGTACCCGAGGGCATCGCCTGCGGCCCCGCCTGTGAGACAGCCGCGTATGGCATCCTGGAAGGGAGAAACGTTCTCATAGCTGTAGAAACGGTCCGTGGAAAAATAACGCTGGAAGGCCCGGAAATTGGTTTCTTTTCCGTCACGCACAAGGATGGCAAAGTCTATACGGCTGAAAAGCTCAGTGGCGGTCAGACCTGCGAAAGAGAACTGACGGAACGCTGCAAAGAAAAGATCCGCAACCACAAGGGGATCATTTTCAAAAACACCGCAGCCCCAGGCGCCGAGAACGAAACGGTCGTATCCCAGCGCCGCTGCCAGGGTCAGCATGCCGTCCATACGGTTCAGCATAACATGGCGATAGGTTTCGTCTGAGATTATGCCCCGCAGTTCCGGCATGTAAGGTGCCGCACAGGTCATGACAGCCACCTCAAAGGGGCTGTCGAGAAGATGGTTCTCTGAGTCACGGATGACCAGGACATGGGGGGAGACCAGAACAGCGTCTGAAGCCAGGGCTGAAGGGTCCAGCGTTTTGTTATAGGCATAATAAGCGCTGGCTTTTTCACTTTCCAGGGAGAGAAGAAGAGACGATTTGCGGCACAGGTCTTCCTCCTGGGCGTTCACACCTGCCCGGACGCCGCCGCCAGGATATAAAGCGTTGGCAAAATTCAGTACGAGAACAGGCTTTTTACCCTCTGTGCTGTATGTCAGGTCCCGGGCAGAGGCAAAAGAATCCATATTTCTGCAGGAAAACACACAGCGCCCGCCTCTGGCGATGGCCGTTGCGGGCGGCGCATCCCGTGTTTCCTGGATTTGTGAGGGCAGAAAAAGCTGGGCGTCCTGCATTTCTTCAAAAGACAAGGGCAGGGCAGATGTTCGGGAGCCTGCAGTATATCTGTCACTGCGGATGATTCTGAGCGTGCTTTCCAGAATGGCTACAGGATCAGACAAAGATATCACCTTCCAGTCATAAAAATGGGGGACAGACAGGCGGAACGCAAAAGCGGACTGTGTTCACATTTTCGTCGGCATTTGCTCATGCAGCGGTCACAAAAGCGGGATAAATTTTCTTATGGATCATATTTCCGGCGTGTTCATGTGATGCAGCCGGGGAGAAAGGGAGAGAAAAGAATATGGCAAGCTGTCCGAATTGTGGGGCACAGGTGAGTATGGATTCCCGCTTTTGTTCATACTGCGGGACGGAGGTGCACCCGGAAGCCGGGACCATTGCACCGTCAGTCTATACCGGTGAAGGTTACGGTGTCATGCTGCTTGATCTGGGGAACTGCGGACAGGTGCATGCGGAGAATCTGCTCAGTGACACATGTGGATATACCGGTGCTGAAGCAATGGTGCTGCTTTCCCGCCTGCCGACATTTATTGCCCAGAACCTTCTCAGGGACCAGGCAGTGTATCTTGCACAGGCGCTGACAGAGTACGGCATGCATGTTGCTGTTTATGACAAAAATGGAAACAGATCATTAAGCAGTGACCTGTCTTCGGTCTTTGACAGTACAGGTTCTTTGCTCACCAGGGTCGCAGGCGTCCTGGGGCTGATCGGACTGAGGAACCGGATCACACATGCGGTCAGACGCTTAACGCTTCCCCAGCCCCCGATTGTTTACAGAATGCCGACGGTCAGGCCCGCACCGCCCCCAAGGCGGCACGCGGTCCATGCAGTGCCGGACCCCGCCTCTGTGCCCAGCTTACGGGACATGCCCGGACCGGGGTCGCAGAACCGGCCTGCCCGTGTGCTGCACCGGGCAGGAAGGCACGGTGCGGGAGGAATGGGAAGAGGCGGAAAGATGGGGGGCCGGGGACCGGGAAGAAACCAGGGCCATGGACCGGGATGAATACAAAAAAGCTGTGCGCCGGATCATTGGCATGTTGAGTTGTTCTGGTGAAGACAGCTCATGGCGGTCAGATTTTTCATCGATGGTATTCTACCAAAAAACAGCGGGCTATCAATAGCCGGCTGTTTTTTGCCATGAGTTTTTTACAGACCGTGTGCAGAAAATCCCCGCCTCTGCAGGTGGTGGGACAGCGGCCCGATTGAGGAGGGGTATCATCAGACCGGGAAATATGTCAGGAAAGAGATATTCATGCCACAGGGATGCTGTCGGGCATCTGCGGGGACCATGAGTCAGTCTGTACCCCTGCAGACGTGCAGCCCGGCTTGCAAAAGGAAAGTCTGCTGTGTTATGTGCCGCAGCGCTGCGTTTACAGGGGCATAGGGCTGTCCTGGGATTCCTCTGAAATCATAGAGAGATCGTACGGCGTGGTCTGATAGACGAAATAGTTCAGCCAGTTGCAGAAAAGAAGGTTGGCATGGGCGCGCCATGTCACCAGCGGGGCCTTTGTCTCATCCCCGCCCGGATAATAGTTTTCAGGGGGAAGAATGGGCTTTCCGGCAGCGAGATCGCGCCGGTATTCCTGATCGAGCGTATCCGCATCATATTCTGAGTGCCCTGTAACAAAGAACTGCTTGTGTTTTTTGGCATAAATGGCATAGACGCCCGCCTGTGGAGAAGAGGCAAGGATCTGGAGAGCCGGGACCTTTTCCACATCTTCCCGCCGGATGGTGGTATGACGGGAATGGGGAACGTAAAAGGTGTCGTCAAATCCCCGGAAAAGAATGCTGCGCTTATATTCGACCTGATGCGGATAGACCCCGAAAAGCTTTTCGCTCAAAGGCTGCTTGGGTATGCCGTAATGGTGGTACAGTCCGGCCTGTGCGCCCCAGCAGATATGAAAAGTGGAGTGCACATGTCCCCGTGTCCAGTCCATGATCCGGCACAGCTCGTCCCAGTAATCGACTTCCTCAAAAGGCAGGTGCTCGACAGGGGAGCCTGTAATGATGCAGCCGTCAAATTTCAAGTGGCTGATCTCATCGAAGGTTTTATAGAAGGCGTGCAGGTGCTCAGGCGGCGTGTTGACGCTGGTATGTGTCTTTGGGGCAATGAGCTCAAGTTCAATCTGAAGGGCAGTATTGCCGAGCAGGCGGGAAAACTGAATTTCTGTCTGGATCTTCTTGGGCATTAAGTTGACCAGCAGGATGCGCAATGGCCGGATGTCCTGTGTAACAGCGCGCCCAAAAGGCATGACAAAGATGTTTTCCTGGTGCAGCGTTTCAACTGCAGGCAGACCATCAGGAATCCGAATAGGCATACGACCCCTTCTTTCCGGTTTAGTCTATGTTTTCAAGAGCCTGTGCGATGTCAGCAATGAGGTCCTGGGCGTTTTCAAGGCCGCAGCTCATCCTGACAAGCCCGGCAGGGACACCGGCCCGGGCAAGCTGCTCGTCATTCATCTGACGGTGCGTTGTTGTAGCAGGGTTCAGGCAGCAGGTCCTGGCATCCGCGACATGAGTTTCAATGGCGGCAAGCTTCAGACTGTTCATGAACCTGGCAGCTGCCTCACGGCCCCCGCGGATTTCAAAACTTACCACGCCGCACGAACCCTTGGGCAGATATTTCTGGGCCCTTGCATAATAGGGGTCAGATGGCAGCCCGCAGTAACTGACATGGGTAATTTTTGGGTGCTTTTCAAGGTACTCTGCAACGGCCTGTCCGTTTTCGCAGTGGCGCGCCATGCGCACATGCAGACTTTCAAGACCGAGATTGAGATAAAAGGCGTTCTGGGGAGACTGGATGCACCCGAGGTCGCGCATGAGCTGGGCCGTGCACTTGGTGATGAAAGCACCGGCATTTCCGAATTTTTCCGCATACGTGATGCCATGGTAGCTTTCGTCTGGTGTAGTCAGACCGGGAAAACAGTCCGCATGGGCCATCCAGTCAAACTTGCCGCTGTCCACGATCGCTCCGCCTACGCCCGTGCCGTGTCCGTCCATATATTTGGTGGTGGAATGGGTGACAATATCGGCGCCCCATGCAATAGGACGGCAGTTGACAGGCGTGGCGAACGTGTTGTCCACAATGAGAGGAACGCCGTGGCGGTGCGCGGCACTGGCAAACTGTTCAATATCCAGAACGGTAAGTGCGGGATTGGCAATGGTTTCACCGAACACCAGCTTGGTGTTTTCCCGGAAGGCGGCGTCAAGCTCCTCGTCGGTGCAGTCAGGAGATACGAATGTGACATCTATGCCCATGCGGCGCATGGTGACAGAGATCAGATTGAACGTGCCGCCATAGATGCTCGATGAGGCAACGATATGGTCTCCGCATGAGCAGAGATTGAACATGGCCAGAAAGTTTGCGGCCTGGCCCGAACTGGTCAGCATGGCCGCTGTACCGCCCTCAAGGGCACAGATCTTGGCAGCTACCATGTCATTGGTGGGATTCTGCAGACGTGTATAGAAATAGCCAGGGGCTTCAAGATCGAAAAGTTTCCCCATTTCTTCGCCGCTTTCATAACGGAAAGTGGTGGACTGAATGATGGGGATCTGACGCGGCTCCCCGTTCCCGGGGGTATAGCCGGCATTGACGCAAAGGGTTTCCAATTGATAATCTGACATGCTGTTCAGCCTCCCTTGATTGGAAAATGATAGGCAAAAGACAAAAAAGTGTCAACCTGACAGGCGGGCTTTCCCTTAAAAGAATAAACAGTGCAAAGACTTTTGGACTGTTTTTTTCTTGTACTTGCACAGGAAAGGGACGCATCAGAAGAGGAGGATGGGACTTTTTTTCGCAGGACCCGTTTTGCATGTGCGCGCAGCAAAGGGGCGGACCGGAAAGAAAAAAGCTGCCGTCAGGCAGCTGTATGTAAGACATCAGGTTCTGGACAGAGCCTTGCGCATGGCCCGGTATACCTGTTCATAAGCCTCAGCGTATCCCTTGTCCGGAGAGATGCGCTGCATATCGACGTGCATGGCCGAAAAGAGGGCAGCCTGGGGCAGATGCTTGGACCTGGGCTCAATCATGTAGGCGTGCAGCTTGCCGTGCCGGGCATTTTCACGTGCTTTGCGTTCAATGGCCCACCACACATCAAATTCGGAAAGATCGAACCCGAAGCCGACGGCATAGACATCTCCCATGAGGAAATAATCCAGCCATCCCCGGCAGTCCATGCTTTTCCCGGCATTCTGATATTCTGTGTAGGCATTGGCGCGCAGACGGTTCAGGTCAATGAGCCGGGAGACCGCATTGGCGTAGGTATAGTAGCTGAGGACCAGGGACTGCCTGCGCAGGTACTCCCCATGGATATGGAACACGGGTACCGGAGTGCTGCTGTGGCGGTGGATAAGGGAGCAGATACAGGTGTTGTAGCGTGCGTAGCTGTTTCCGTCAAGGGGGAGAAAAGCAGAACGGCGGAGACTGTCGGACCAGACCTTGCCGGTGAGCACCTGCTCAATTTCGTAGGTGTAATTGGTGGTGAGGATCGCGTCAAAGGGGAGGGAAAGGAAACGCTTAAGCAGGCTGTGGGGCGGGACATCTTCCAGCACGGACAGGGCGCGGTCCGTGACTTCCTCAACGTTGGCCCCAAGGATCGCCTCCGGCTGCATGGAAAACGGGATATCGGCAAGGTCTGCTGGTTTTGCCTCTTTTCCCTGGATCTGACGAAGCAGTTCGGACCAGTTGCCGCCGCCGTTAAGACGGAGGATGCCGTTCCCCAGAAAGAGGACACGGGGCGGATGATCCAGGGCAATGGGCAGTGTTGGCTTAGACATATTAACTCCTGCTGGGTATTCTAGGGTGTTACCCTGCGCTCATCATAGGATGAATCAGGAAAAAAGTAAAGTGCGAAGCCGTAACAGGAAGGAAAATCGGGCAGGAACGGGAATCATAGGGGGGAACCCGCGATGCGGGGATGATTTCGGGAGGAAAAACAATGGACAGACAGTTTCACACAGACAACAGAAGACGTCTTTATGACATGATGAAACCATCTTCCCTGCTGCTTATGTTCTCAGGGAAGGAGATTATCAAGACCAATGATGAGTATTATCCCTTCTTTGCCCACAGGAGTTTTGTCTATCTGACAGGTCTCTCCTGCAAAGAAGCGGTCCTTTGTGCCGTCAAAGGACAGGATGGGGCGGTCCGTGAATTACTGTATATCCTTCCGCCGGACCCGATGGCAGAAAGATGGACGGGCAGACGGGTCAAACCGGAGGAAGCCACATCCATATCAGGCATTGAGGATGTCCGCAGTGTGGGAAGCTTTGAGAAGGACATCCATACGCTCCTCGCCGGGGGCCACTATTCCACACATACTGAACCGGTTGATTACCTTTATCTGGATGTTTACCGGGCAGGGACTCAGGAGAGGCTGTTTCCTTCGCATGACTTCCTGCGCATGGCGCAGAGGGAATATCCGTATCTGAAAGTGGAGAATGCAGACGCTCTTGTGCGCCGCCTGAGGCTCATCAAAGCACCCTGTGAAATCGAGGCTGTCCGAAAGGCTGAGGAAATCACAAAGGCGGGAATTCTTGCCATGATGAAAGCATCCAAGCCGGGCATGTACGAGTACCAGTACAAGGCCGAGTTTGACCACGCACTGGGTCAGTTCAGTCCGGATGGACCCGGTTTCCCGTCTATCATTTCAGCCGGAAGCAACAATTTCTGCATTCACTATTATGCCTATACCGGGCAGGCCAAGGACGGGGACATGGTACTCAATGATGTGGGCGCCCAGTGGGACAACCACACAACAGATGTTTCACGCTCATGGCCATGCAACGGGAAATTTTCTGAGAAGCAGAGGCTCCTGTATGAATGTGCACTGGCAACAAGCAATTATATGTTCTCCACGGTGAAACCGGGCATGCTGATGACTGATATAGACAGGACGATCCGGGAATACAATGCCCGTCTGCTTGTGGATGCAGGTGCCCTTGATAAGGTGGAAAACGTGGGAAGGCTCATGTGGCACGGCGGGGCGCACCATGTCGGCTATGACGTGCATGACGTGGTGGCTACGCCGGAACGCATTGCCCCGAATATGGTTTTCTGCATTGACGTGGGGATTTATCATGAGGAATGGGGGATTGGTTTCCGTCTTGAGGATAACCTGCTGGTCACGGAGAATGGCTGTGAGTGCCTGTCAGCGGGCATTCCGCGGACCGTGCAGGACATTGAGGACGTGATGCGGAAGGCTTGAGGTATGCAGATCATTCTATTTGTCATGGCCTGTTTTGCCCTCGTGGGCGGTGTGGACCGTGTCACGGGGAACCATCTGGGGCTTGGCGACCAGTTTGAAGAGGGCTTTAGGCTCCTTGGCTCTGTCGCCTTGTGCCAGGCGGGGATGGTAGTGATCGCACCTCTGCTTTCTGAGTGGCTGGGGCACCTGATCGTGCCGCTTTACCGTTTCCTGCACGTGGACCCTGCCATGGCGGGTTCTGTCCTTGCCATCGACATGGGCGGCTATCAGATGGCCCTTGCCCTTGCGGATAATGCGGAAATTGGTGCTTTTTCAGGGATTGTCGGGGCATCCATGCTGGGGTGCACGCTGACATATACCATTCCTGTGGGCGTTGGTCTTGTACCACAGCGGCTCCAGCCTGCTTTTGCACGCGGGGTGATGTGCGGCATCATTGCCCTGCCGCCGGCGCTTCTGGCAGGTGGGCTGATCTGCGGGCTTTCCTTTGGAACAGCTGCTTTATCGTGCCTGCCGGTTCTGGTGCTGTCATTGCTGCTGGCCCTGGGTCTGTCACACTGGACGGAGCAGACGGTACGGGCATTTTCCTTTTTTGCCAGAGGCATACGTTTTGTCACAGGTCTGGGTCTTGGACTGGGCGCGTTCCAGTCCCTTTCCGGCTTCACCCTGGTTCCCGGAATGGCCACTCTGGAATCCGCTATGTCGATTGTGAGCAGTATAGGCATCGCGCTGCTTGGGAGCCTCCCCCTTGCGGAGGCAGTCCGGAGGGTGCTTCACAGCATCCTGGCGAGGACAAGGGCAGATGAAAAAGCTGCCAACGGCATGCTGATGGCGGCGATCAATATAACGCCCGCGCTTGTGTCGATACGGGACATGGACGAAAAGGCTGCCGTCATCACATCAGCTTTTGCCGTTTCCACGGCATCGGCCTTTACGGCCCATCTGGGTTTTACGGCAAGCCTTGAGCCGGCGCTTGTGGTTCCCATGCTGGTGACAAAACTTCTTGGCGGCTTTTTTGCCTACGCTCTGGTTCAATTCATATTCAGACGGAGTACTCCGGGAAAAGAGCGTGAATAGCATGACGGAATATGAACGCATGGTGCAGGGCCTGATCTATGATCCGGCTGATGCACAGATTATGGCTGAGCAGACCCCTTTTATGGATAAGCTGTGGGCCTTCAACCAGCTCAGACCCACGGATACTGAAGGCAAACAGAAATACATGCACGAAGTTTTTGCGTCTTGCGGGGAAGGCTGCTATATTGAGCTGCCCTTCCGAGCCAACTGGGGAGGCCATCACCTGCATTTTGGCAGCGGAGTCTATGCCAATGCCAATCTGACTCTGGTGGATGACGGCCATATTTTTGTAGGGGACAAAGTCATGTTTGGCCCGAATGTGACCATATCAACGGCCAATCACCCCATAGATCCTCAGCTGCGGTCCCGTGGGCTTCAGTACAACAAGGATGTTTACATTGGCGAGAATGCATGGATCTGCGCGGGTGTGATCATTGTGCCGGGCGTGCATATCGGAAAGAACACGGTGATCGGGGCGGGCTCTGTCGTGACAAGGGACATTCCGGACAACGTGGTTGCGGTGGGGAACCCCTGCCGGGTCCTGAGGGAAGTGTCAGAACGCGACCGGACCTATTTTTTCAGGGAAGAGCGCATAGACTGGGAGAACCTGTAGCGTGTCCCGGCGGGCGAAGCGTTGAAGAAGCCGGATTCCGGGCAGATGACCAGCGCACACCCTCTGGATGCTGTCTGTACAGAACGGAAAGGACCCGTTCAGTGCGGAAGGCATTCTTTTTCTCCTGACAGCTGCGGCACAAGAATGGAAGATGGTCCGGGCCCCGGCATTTGATGTCTGCTGATCCCGGCAAAAGGATCTCCCGGATGAAAGGACCAGCGGCCAATATGTTCCAATGAGGGGCAGCACGGAAGGAGAAGCGGGTTTATTTCGTTGCCGCTGCAACATTGTATACAAAACGCTCACATTTATGGTATGATGCATATGCAATCTGAATATCTGAAACAGTAGGAGGTATTATAATGCGACGGTTTATGGCATGGCTGATCGCCATGTTATTTGTGCTGAACACATTGCCTTTTGGCGCAGTGGCAGAAGGGCAAAGCGATGTGACAGAAGGCTTCCGGGTCCTTCAGACACGGGATTTCCCCATGATCAATGCCAGTCTCACGTTATTTGAGCATGAGAAGACAGGGGCAAAACTCATGTATGTTGCCAATGACGATGTGAACCGGGTTTTCCAGCTGAATTTCCTGACCCGGCCCATTGACAATACCGGACTTCCTCATGTTTTTGAACATGCAACACTTGACGGTTCTGAAAAGTATCCCAGCAAGACTTTATTTTTCAATCTTATTTATCAGACGTACAATACGTACCTGAATGCAAGTACCAGTTCACTGTATACGTCGTATCCCATGGCATCCCTGTCTGAAGAGCAGCTGCTGAAGTATGCGGATTTCTATGTTGACAGCTGCCTGCACCCCATGCTCATGGAGGACGAGAGCATTTTCCGCGAGGAAGCCTGGCGTTACCGCATGGCCGGGATGGATGATGAACTGACCATTGAGGGAACGGTATACACGGAGATGATGGGGGCCACGAACCTGGCCCGTGCAGCCAGAATGAATCTCTACAGAGCGGCCTTCCCGGGTTCAGTGATAGGGTTTGATCAGGGCGGGGACCCTGATGTGATACCGGAGATGACATATGAGTCACTCAAAGCCTATCACGATCTGTTTTATCATCCTTCCAACTGTATGGCATTTCTGTACGGCAAATTCAATGATTACACTGCGTTCCTCAAGCTTCTCAATGAAGCGTTTGCAGACTATGAGAAGACAGAGTTCCATTTTGAGGATGCCGACTATGTCCCTCTGACTGAACCGGTCCAGGTTTCTGTGGCTTATCCGACAGAGAAGGGGAGCAGCACGGAGAACATTTCTGTTGTCTATTATGCTTTTGTCTGTCCGGGGGCAAAGGAGGATACCCACGAGCTCCTTTTGCTGGATACCCTGACAACCCTTATGGGCATGGAAGGCTCACCGCTTATGCAGGCTCTGAAGAAGGCGATGCCTTCTGGAGATTTCTATGTTTATACAGACCTGACATCGCCTGATCCTGCCATCGTATTCGAAGCCGACCAGATGAACCCGGATCAGGCGGAACTCTTCAAATCCGTAGTGGACAGCTCTCTGGCTGAACTTGGTGCATCCGGTTTTTCCCAGGAACTTGTTGAATCAACCATGGCCAATGTGGAGATTTCCTCCCGTCTGGTTTCAGAGGATACCAACAGCGGCATCAATCTGATGAATACCGTAGCCTTCTACTATGCTATGACCGGGGAACCCTTTGGGTACTGTGACTACATTGACAGTCTTTCCATGATGGACACATGGAACCAGGAAGGGAAATACAAAGAGATCATTGGCAAGTGGCTCCAGCCTGGAGCACCGACTGCACTGGTCACAACCTATCCTGATCCCAGTGCCAAAGAAATCAAAGAAGAGGCCCTCAAAGCCACACTTGCAGAAATCAAAGATGGCATGACAGAGGAAGAAAAACAGGCGATCATTGACAGGACAAATGCGCAGGAAGCAGAGGAAGACAACACGGCGCTTCTTGAAAAGCTCCAGGCTGTATCGGTCCAGTCCCTGCCTGAGGAAATCCGGGAATATGAACTCAATGATACAGTGGACGAAATGGGTGTGCGCCACCTCGATGCCGCTGCCGGCGTTGATGGTATAGGCGAACCGGTTATTCTGCTTGATGCAAAAGGTCTCGAGCAGAATGAGATTCATTATTTCAGTCTGATGACAGATCTTTTGGGTAAGCTTGATACGGACAGGCACACAAAGGAAGAGCTGGAACTTCTTTCATCCCGTTATCTGTATGACAGGGATATGAGACTTGCGCTGATCAAAGATGAACAGGAAGGATAGCTTGGGCGGCTGCGCAGGAAATACCCTGTGA
>CAMNGW010000041.1 GCA_946538615.1 uncultured Clostridia bacterium | reverse complement strand
TGATTGTGGGATACAGACTGAAAATGAAAGATCTTCTGCGCAATTCCCTGCTGATTGCAGTGGCGCGGCTCCCAATGAGCGTGGGGATTCGTCTGCTGCACTGTGTACCGGTAGCCATTGCTTCAGTTGTGGCGCTTTATCTGAATGTGTCATGGGCCATCCTGGGTATTGTGCTGTGGTATCTTCTGATTGGACTGTCCCTGAGCCGCTTTATCACGGCAAGCTATACAAACGCTGTTTTTGATAAATTTATCAACAGTCATATCGAAGGCGCACCCGTTAACAGGGGATTGCGCGAGGATACTGACGATGATGAGGTAGAGGACATTACAGTCGAGATGCCGCGTGAAGACGGACATAATATCAAGTAAGGAAAAGATGCAATGTATACCGGTTTTGCCGAAGTTTACGACGAATTGATGGCAGATGTCCCTTACGGAACATGGGCACAGCTGTACAGCGATATCATGGCTCAGTATGGAATCAAAAATGGAAAGGTTTGTGAGTGCGCCTGCGGAACAGGTGCACTCACGATTCCTTTATATAAAAAAGGTTTTCACATGACCGGCGTCGACCTGAGCCAGGATATGCTATGGATCGCAGCACAGAAAGCGCGCAAGGATGGAATTGCGATACCATTTGTAAGGCAGGATATGCGCCAGCTGCACCTCCACAGACCCATGGATGCCGTTCTTGCAACCTGCGATGGTGTGAATTACCTTCTCAAGGAAGAAGATCTCTATGGTTTTTTTGCCCATGCTTACCAGGCACTGCGGCCCGGCGGCGGACTTTTCTTTGATGTTTCTACACCGTATAAGCTGCAGAACAGGCTCGGCAACCAGCTGATTTGTGATGATGGGGAACATATCACCTATTTCTGGCAGAATACCTATCATGAAAAAAGCAGGCAGGTTGATATGCATTTGTGTTTCTTTGTGCGGCAAAGTGACGGTCAATACAAACGCATAGATGAGGAACAGACGCAGCGGGCCTGGCAGCGGGAAGAACTGGAGTTCCATCTCCGGAGGGCAGGATTCGAACAGATATCCATATATGGCAATGGCATGCATGCCCCAAGAGATAAGGAAGAGCGGTGGCATTTTGCAGCGCTTCGCAGGGTGACACAGGACGAACTGGGAGAGGGAGAATGCAATGGAAAGGCATACAGGGGATGAAATGTTGCACATGGATCTCATGGGCGGTCAGGCAAGAGTGATGTTATGCGAAACGACACAGATGACGCAGACTGCCAGGGACATCCATGAAGCAACGCCGGTATGCACAGCGGCTGTCGGCAGACTCATGACGGCAACAGCCATGCTGGGCGTTATGATGAAAGGCGACAGGGAAAGCGTTACTGTAACGATCAAAGGCGGCGGTCCCATGGGGACTCTGGTCGCTGTGGCCGACCACGGTGATGTGCGGGTGACAGCGGATCAGATGCAGCTTGATGTACCGACCCGTGAGGACGGAAAGCTGGATGTGGGCGGTGTCATCGGGCACAATGGACGTATGAGCGTCGTCAAAGATCTCGGTCTGAAGGAGCCTTATATTGGACAGTGTGAGCTTGTAAGCGGTGAGCTTGGTATAGATTTTGCCAATTATTTTACGGTCAGTGAACAGCAGCCCTCACTTGTTTCCCTCGGTGTTCTTGTCAAGGGGGATCAGGTGATCAAAGCAGGTGGTCTGCTGATCCAGCCGCTTCCGGGCTGCAGCGAGGAAACGCTGGAGGCGCTCGAACTGCGCAGTCCAATGTTTGCTGAGATCAGCCGTGAGCTGGCATGTGCACCAAAGGAAGAACTGGCGGAGGACTGGTTCCGGGGGCTGGAACTGCGGCTCCTTGACCGAACGCCCCTCAGGTACCACTGCCCGTGTTCAAGGGAGCGCATGGAGCGGGCCCTTCTTGCCATAGGCCGCCAAGATCTGCAAAGTATCATTGACGACGGACAGGGTGCTGAACTGGGCTGTCATTTCTGCCGGAAACAATACAAGTTCACAACATCGGAACTTCAGGCTCTCCTTGCCTCTGCACAGGTATAACAGGATGGGGGAATATTGATGTTTGAGTGTATTAATTTTGATGAGCGCCTCGCTGATTTTCTGACGGAGTATATGCAGCAGCACCAGTCAGACTACAGGAACTATGATGCCATGGAAGCCGATATGCCTGGAATTTATATGCGTTTCCTGAACACGCCGGCGGCATGGCTGGAAGGACTGACGCCAGGCAGCTATTTTACCCAGTTTGAAGATCCCAAGGATCTTGTCGACTGGATGATTGCCTATGATGAGAAAGGGGTGCCGGTTCCTGACCTGCTTCTTGAACAGATTGAAAATGTGGGCAAACCCTGTGAAAAGAGGCTGATAGCGCTCCTGAAGGATCCGGAGAAGAGCGTGGCGCTTAAGATGACCGCCATCGGCGTGCTCCGGACGATGGAGAGCACGCAGCCCAAGATGCTGTATATTGAAATGCAGATGCACCGGGAAAGCGAAGATGAGCTGGCTGATAACGCTCTCGAATCTCTTGCGGATATGGGACGGTCTGCGCTGCAGCCCATGCTGGAAGCGCTGCCCAAAGCATGCGAAGCAGGACAGGTAGCCATGCTGGATGTTTTGTGCAATTATCCCGGCAATGAAAAAGTGTTTCAGCTTGCCCAGCGCATGTTCCGCGCACATCCTGAAAAGCGCGCGCTGTTTGCCAGCTATCTTGGTAAACTGGGAGATGACCGCGCGCTGCATGACTTGATTCAGGCAGCAAATGACCCGGAACTCTCCTATATCGATTATCTTGAGATCCGCAACAGCATCGAGCGTCTTGGTGGAACGGCACCGGAGCGTGACTTTGAGGGCGATCCCTCCTATGAAGCCCTCCATGGTACAGATTGAGAACTGAGACCATCAGGAAGGAGGTGACAGTTTGCTCTGCCCGAATTGCGGAAAATACTCCAGTGATAATATCATTGTCTGCCCACAGTGCGGGAAGCTGCTTCAGCGCAGACGTAACCAGGACGTGGGCGTAATGGCAATCCGCCAGGGAAAACGCGCCCGTATGGCTGCCATGCTCGGCGAACCGGCCGTTCCCTTGCAGAGTGAAAAAACGACATTTGAATATCAGGGTGCAAGTCGCATTGGGAATGAGATCACAGGAAGTCAAAATTCATCCGGACAAATTCCTGTTTATGCGGATGTGGATGTCTTCGGGGTTGAGGGCGATCCGCTTACAGAAGAAGATCTCCGGTTTGAAGACAAGATTCACAGGTCCGCCGTTTACGGAGGAACAACCGAAGAAATCCTTCTTCCGCCCAATCCGGCACATGCCAGAAGGAACAGGAAAAAGCATGCTGTCAACTGGTGGAAGATAGGCATTGCTTTGGGCGTGCTGTTCGTCTTTATTCTGGGCGGAATCTTCATTTTTCTCAGACAGACAGATACAGGACAGAAAATCCTTGCCAGACTCGGGCAGGACGCCTCTTCAACGGCTTATTGGGAAATAGGCGAGGAAAGAATGGATACAGGAGACGTCGAAAATGCCATTCTCGCCTTTGAACGTGCACGGGCAATTGATGAGGAAGCCATGGAGCAGGACAATGCGGAATACAATGTGCCCGGCCTGCTGATGCTGGCCTCAACATATGAAGCGACAAACAGGACAGCAGAAGCCGAACAGATTTATATTGACCTGTACACCAATATTGTCCCTACTGCAAATGACGCTTACACCAATGAAATCCGCATTCTTCTGGCGACCGGACGGGAAGCGGAGGCTGCGGACCTGATGATGCAGGCTTATCAGAAAACAGGGCAGACTTCTTACAGGACACAGCGTAACGAACTGCTGCCCAAAGCACCGGAAACCAATGTATATGCCGGCTTGTACGAAGAGAAAAAATACATCACCCTCACCTCACAGGAAGGATATGACATTTATTATACCTTTAATGCCGAGGCTCAGCTGCCTGAAGAAGGCACGCATTATGAGCAGGAGATTTTCCTTGATGAGGGTATTTATACCATGCGGGCTGTTGCGGTCAATGGCCAGCTGGTGTCGGACGAGCTGAACGCAGTGTACCGTATTATCATGCCAAGTCCTCAGACGCCAAGGGCCAGTCTGGCTCCGAATACCTATAAGCAAAGGCAGCGCGTCAGGCTGTGGCCCGGTCTTGATAATATGGAAGACGACGATATTACAATATACTATACCATTGATGGCTCCTTGCCTGATGCAGACAGCCCAATCTATACGGGGGACCCCGTGCTGCTTCCTGGCAATTATGTGGACCTTCATGCTGTGGCGGTGAACCGGTACGGCAAAGCCAGCAATACATTATCGATCCGTTACAAAATCCTGGCAAAGCCTTACCCTCTGACCTCTTATGACATTAATGATACGGGATCGGGCCTCACATTGTGCCTTACGACATGGGACGAGTTCAGGGCGGTATATGGTGATGCTTTGGACATGGAAGAGGTCAGACTTTCAGGCATTGCAGATCCCTGCCAGAAAAGGATTTATCCCTGGGGCTATGCTGTGTTCTATAAACAGTCTGGACGTCAGCTGCTGGGTGAATTATATTTTACAACGAGTATTATTTCTGCACCGCGAGGCACAGGGATCGGAAACACCGAGAATGACGTGGTAGGAAAGTTCCGCGACATGGGCCAGCTGGCAAGTGCGTCCGGAAACCGGGGACTTTATGAAAATGACTCCGGAAAAGGGAAAATCTACCAGCAGGATGACGGTACCCGGATTATCAGGTACACAGCAAACACGGCAGATTCCCACAAATGGCAGCTGGAATACACACTCTCTGCTTCAGGGGTTGTGGTTGCAGTGGACCAGTTATACATTCCGTGAGGTCGTATGAATTATGTTTTACTGATTGTACTGGTTCTGATAATCCTTGTGATGTTTGCTGCTTACTGGCTCAGCCGGCTCAGAGAAAAAGAGCAGGTGATGATCCGCAAGATCGGGGACACTGAATTGTACAGAAAATTGTATCCCTCTCTTGCCCAGGCCAGGCAGGGTGTTTTGTCCAGTGTACGTTTGACAGGCGATGAGATTGTGTTCCGCTTTTTGGACAGAGCGCGTCCCCCTGTCGTTTTCCGGTTTGCAGAAAATGACCTGACAAGACTGAATGGACCTTATCTCCTTGCTTTGACGCAGGCACTCGTAAAAGATTTGCCATGTCTGGGTGACGAGACAAGATATTCACTCGTGGAAAAAAAGGCCAGGCTGTCAGACGGGAGCGCAAGAGTCACCTACGTGTACGAATTAAAGGCGGAGTATAAAAGATCTGACTATGGCCACCAGCCCCGGAAAAGGAGAGGATAAACATGATGCTGTCATTGCGCCTGCTTGATCAGAATGGCAGGACTGTCTTTTCAGAGCAGGGCGAGGGAGAAATCAGCTGCGTAATTGACCGGGAATATGAGCCCGGGGATGTTTATGAACTCACAGGCCCGGAGCACCTTCTGATCCGGATGGACCGTCTTGTGGACGAAAGCGAGGTCTTTGTGCCTTCGGGCACAATGCACTGGAAAGTTCCGGAAGGCGAGGACCGTCTTGCTTATGCACCGTATGCTTTTGAGGGCAGGATTCATCTGGTGACAGTAAAAGAGATGCCCGCGACAGTTCTTGCCTCGGAGAGAAAACTGGCGAGGAACCCGCATGACTTGCGGGGGCACACCGATTTCTACCCGCATGCCACAGCCAATGTGGAAACCAGAAATGAAGCCTGTTTTGCTGCGCGTAACGTGATTGACGGAATGACAACGAACCGCGGACATGGGACCTGGCCTTATGGAAGCTGGGGAATTGGGACACGCACTGATGCGAGCCTGAAGATTGACTTTGGCCGCGACGTGCAGATGACAGGCATAGGCATTCTGCTCCGGGCAGATTTTCCCCATGACAGCTGGTTTCAGAAACTCACTCTGGTATTCAGTAACGGCCAGGAAAAAGAAGTTACACTGCAAAAGAGTGCTGCCTGGCAGTATTTTCCTCTCTCGTGCACAGTCTCATGGGTGCGCGTTGAAAGGCTGGAGAAAGCTGAAGATCCGAGTCCTTTTCCGTCCCTGAGAGGGATAGAAGTGACCGGAATGGAACGAAAAGATAAAAAGGATGACGAATGATGAAACATACTCTGCGTTGTATCCTGGCATGCCTGATGCTTTTGGCAATGGCATGTGTCCTGTCCTCGCCAGCACTGGCGGATACTGAATTCTCCCATACGCTTGAGGGACCGGATGATCCCCAGATCCCGCTTCAGGCGCTTACCCTGGAGACAGAAGGGGAGATTACCCCCCTTGAACTGGACCAGCTTGTGAAGGGGAAACCTGTTAAGCTGGAAGGGCTGAATGAAGACTCCACGTCCTATTCGGACAGTACGATCAAAGCTGTGATCACACATGATACGGTCCAGTTCAAAGACAACAAGGGAAAGCAGAAGATCAACTGCTATATTGTCAGGGTCACGGTCGCGGACCCGTCCCAGGTCCGTTCTGCTATGAGCTATGATGATTACGACAATGGCAAACGCGTCAAAGCGGCAGAAATGGCAAAGGCAGCAAATGCGGTTGCAGCCGTGAACGGCGACTTTTTCAAATATTTCCATGACAGTGGCTATATTGTCCGGCAGGGCACATTTTACAGAAATC
This sequence comes from uncultured Clostridia bacterium, assembly GCA_946538615.1. Taxonomy (GTDB): domain Bacteria; phylum Bacillota; class Clostridia; order Christensenellales; family Aristaeellaceae; genus UBA2943. The sequence goes on along the minus strand of CAMNGW010000041.1, from coordinate 12,903 downwards.
TGTCCAATGGGCAGAGAGATGTGCTGCTTATAGATTCCAATGGTGATTTTCATACTGTGGACCGCGGGGATTCGGATTCGATCCAGGCAGTGATTGATGCCTTCCCGGAAGGGGTTACCCTTGTCAACAGCTTTAATCTGGGGCCTGTGCTGATTGAAAACGGTGAGGTCCGCAATATCAAGGAAAGCGCGGTGGCCACAGCCAAAAAAAGCGGGGACCAGTTCCAGTACCCCTATCGTATGCAGCGGGTAGCCATCGTTCAGCTCGGGGAATTGCAGTATGCCATTGTAGAGTGCAACGGCAAGGCGGATGCCTCCAGCGGTATGAGCATTCAGGTGTTTGCGGAGTATATCAAGGACCTGTTCCCGGATGCCAAGGTGGCTTACAACCTTGACGGCGGCGGATCCACGAATGTGATCTTTGCAAGAAACGTCAAGGGCAAACTGAAGTTTGAACGCATCCACAAAAACAGTGATGCGAGGGAAATTTCGGATATTCTGTATTTTGCCTCGGCTGAGGAGTGAAAAGCATGCATTTCTATCCATACGGGATACTTGTCAGCTCCGCTGTTGTGCTGGGCATGATTCTGTTTGCTGTCAATGCCAGAAAGAGCGGCATCCGGAAGGAAACGGTAAGCTGGCTGGCCTGCCTCGCACTCCCATCCGGATTTCTCCTGTCACGTCTTTTGTATTGTCTGTGCCGTCTTACCTGGTTTGAGGAACAGGGCTTTGCCTGGTTTTTCCATTTCCAGGACGGCGGGTACATGATGTATGGGGCATGCTTCGGTGTTCTGCTTGCGCTCTGGCTCACCTCGAAGATTACGGGAGAGAACATGGGGGCCATTTCAGATGCGCTGGCGGCGCCGGCGATGCTGACATATGCGATTGGGCGTGCAGGTGATCTGCTGGCAGGGCAAGGCTATGGCTGGCCGATTGAAGACTGGTTCTCTGTCGACGCCTTTGACCCGGAGGAATATACCGGGATGAGTGTGTTCCATCTTGAAGATGCCTCCTTTTTCGAAAGGCTGCCGTTTGCCGTGGAAGACGCCTATTATGGAAACTACCGCTGGGCCGTGTCGCTGTTCATTGGCGTGATCGCTCTGGCCATCTTTGTATTCATTTTGTGCCTTAAGGTAAAACGTACCGGTTCTAAGGCCATCCTGATGCTTGCATGGCTCGCAGGCGTGACAGTGCTGATGGAAAGCATGCGTCAGGACGATCTGATGCGATGGGGCGTGGTCCGCGTCAGCCAGATCCTTTCCGCCGTTCTGCTTGCCATCCTGCTTGTTGTGTGCCAGGTGCGGGCAAAGCCCGTTACGGATAAGAAACCGCTTATTCTGGAGTGGATTGCACTTCTGGCAAGTATGGGACTGGTGATGATCGCTGAATTCATGCTGGAGAAAAAGATCGTATTTCTGGATTTTGTCCCTATGGACGGCTGCTATGTGCTGATGATTCTGGCCTGCCTGGCACTGGTGATGTCCGTACGGATGGCATGGAAACGACAGGAACGTCAATAACAAAACCCCCTCTGGATCATTTCAGATTCAGAGGGGGTTCGTCTGTTCAGGAGGAAGGATTTTCCAGTTTTTCCGCGATCCGTACACAGGACAAGGCATCTTTTGCATAAAAATCAGCATGGATCTGTTCGGCGTAGGCCTGTGTTAACACGGCTCCGCCGACGATGATTCTGCAGAAGGGAGCTTTTTCATGCAGAAGCTGGACCGTTTCTTCCATGGCTGGTACAGTTGTCGTCATAAGCGCGCTTAAACCACACAGCGGGGCATGATGGTCAAGTACAGCTTGAAGAATGGTTTCTTTTGAGACATCCTTGCCAAGGTCGATGACCTGGAAGCCATAGCTTTCCATGAGCAGATGGACAATATTCTTTCCGATATCATGGATGTCACCATGGACCGTAGCCAGAACAAATTTGGAACGGTTCATTTTCTGAGAAGTGTTTAACATCACTGGGCGGATGACTTCGAAGGAGGCGTTTGCAGCTTCAGCGCTCATAAGCAGCTGCGGGAGGAAAAGGGTTTTTTCTTCAAACTGTTTTCCGACAGTGTCAAGCGCTGGAATCAGATGATCTGAGATGAGCCGCATGGGCGTGTTTTCAGTCAGGAGCTGTTTTGTCAGTTCTGCAGCATGTATTTTCAGGCCTTTTACAATAGCCTGCTGCAGATCTGAACCGGAAGGGACTGGAGACGGTTTTGTAACGGCGGGGGACTGCGCTGCCGGAGCGTGTTCCGAGACATAGCGTATATAGTCCAGACAGTGATCGTCCATACCGTGAAGGGCGAGATAGGCATGATACGACCGCATCATGTCATATGCATAAGGATTCATAATGGCCGCGCTCAGGCCTTTTTCAAGGGCAAGTAGAAAATATGCGCTGTTAATGCCGTCACGGGAGGGAAGCCCAAAGGAGACATTGGAGATGCCGAGTATCGTATGGCAGCCCATGTCATGGATCCGCTGAAGTGCTTCAAGCGTGACAAGCGCCGCTTGATCCGATGAGCTTATGCTCATAGCAAGAGGGTCGAAAATAAGGTCATCTTTGGAAATGCCGTATGCCTCAGCATATGCGAGGATGCGCAGCGCAATGTTTGCACGGCCCTCTGCCTGTTCCGGAATGCCATTCTCATCAAGTGTCAGGCAGATGAGGGCCCCGCCATATTTCTTCTGGAGAGGGAATACAGCGTCCATGCTTTCTTTCTTGCCGCTGACGGAATTGATCAATGGCTTACCGTTATACAGGCGCAGTGCGGCTTCCATCGCTGCAGGATTGGAAGTGTCAATCTGAAGGGGCAGGTCCACAACACTCTGGAGCTGAGCAACCACAGTTTTTAATGTGGCTGGTTCATCAATTCCGGGTACACCGACATTGACGTCCAGAATATCGGCACCGGCGTCCTGCTGTCCAATTCCCTCCCGGAGGATATAACTGTAATCCTGATCGAGGAGAGCCTGCTTCATAAGCTTTTTTCCGGTTGGGTTCACCCTCTCGCCGATCAGCAGTGGCCGATCCCCAAAGGAAACAGCATGTGTATAGCTGGAAATAACTGTGCGGTGCTTCGGAAGACACGGCAGGGGTTTGACATCTTTTAAACGCTCGGAAAGGGCCCTGATATACTCAGGTGTCGTTCCGCAGCCCCCGCCGCAGATACGTACGCCTGCATGGACCATTTCTGCGACGGCATCGGCAAAATCTTCTGGTCCGATATCATAGACCGTCTTTCCGTTTTCAACATGAGGGAGCCCTGCATTCGGCTTGACAAGCACCGGAACAGAAGCGGAAGAGAGGTAACGGTCCACAGTGGGCCGAAGAGCCTGCGGGCCAAGGGAGCAATTGGTGCCCACAGCGGTGGCATGCATGCCTTCAAGCATGGCGACCATAGCCTCAGGATCTGCACCGGTCATCAGCTTTCCGTCAGCGCCATAAGCATTTGAGACAAACACTGGAAGGGTTGAACATTCTTTGGCAGCCAGCAGTGCAGCTTTTGTCTCATAACTGTCATTCATTGTTTCAATGAAAAGAAGGTCCACACCTGCTTCAACGCCGAGGGAAACGGTCCGCGAGAAAATCTTCACTGCATTTTCAAAATCAAGGTCGCCGTATGGCTTGAGCAGACGCCCTGTCGGACCGATATCGAGGCCGACAAAGTGAGGGCCATCGAAAGAAGCGGCAGCCTGCCTGGCGAGGCGGACCGCGCTGTCAATCATGAGTCGGAGTTCATCTTCTGAAAAATGCAGAAGATTGGCGCCAAAGGTGTCAGTAAGCACAACATGACTGCCTGCGGCATAATAAGACCTGTGGATATCGCGGATGATATCCGGGTGTGTAAGGACCCAGGTTTCAGGTGATTCACCCGTGTTCAGACCGGCCGCCTGCAGAAGGGTCCCCATACCGCCGTCCAGAATGAGAACATTGTCTTGCATAAAAGATAAAAGATCCATTCACTTACCTCCTCAGACAGAATGACGAAACAGGCAGTCTTTCTGGTGGCACTGATCACAGCCTGATTGGCGGTGTCCTCCGCCAAGCCCTATGAAACCAGTGACGGATTTGGCAGGGGACATCAGGCATGTTTCTGAGAGTGTCAATCCAATCTTACGGGGACAGTCAAGAAGACGGAACAGGTCTTGCTGGACCGTGAGAGGGATGTCTCCGTATCCCGGGCTGAAGCGGCTGGTCAGGCAAAATCCCTGCGCCCGCATATGGTCCTCAAAGGCATCACAAAGGGCTTCAATACGCTCTGTTCCTATAGCATGGACCAGCCAGGCATCACTTGGGGAAACAGGTGTCATTCTGGCGATCAGCCGGTCAAGGCCAAGCCCAAGGGTAGCTGCAAAAAAAATACATTGGGAACTGTGCACAAGAAGAGCGGAAAGAGAACAGGAGACAAGCTGAAAGCAGGGAAAGGACACGAGGTCCCCGGAAACCTGACAGGGGACAATCTCATAGCACACACGTCCTTCGATCCGGGGAAGCGCTTCTGATGCCAGCCGGTCCAGTTTTTCTGCATCAATATGTGATTTTCCAAAACCTGCATAGCGTTCAACTTCAGATGTGCGGACGGGGGGAAGCGGAGAAGAAAACAGCTGGATCATACGCTGGTCCCCAGGATATCTGAGAGATTGTGCATAATGGCGGCGGCGACATCAGGTTTGTTCATGGTATAGACGTGTATGTTTTCAATACCGCTGGCATAAAGGTCAATGATCTGGTCGGTGGCATAGGCAATCCCTGCCTGTTTCATGGCAGATGGGTTGGACCCAAAATGATCAACCAGGTTTTTGAAACGGGTAGGTATAAAAGAGTGGGAAAGCGTGAGAGCACGCTCAATCTGGGTCTTACTGGTTATTGGCATAATGCCCGGATAGACAGGGACATGGATGCCAGCCTCCCTGATCCGGTAGAGAAAATGAAAAAGCAAAGCATTGTCAAAGAACATCTGTGTTGTCAGAAAATCGCAGCCGGCATCCACTTTTTCTTTGAGATGGCGGATATCTTCTTTGCGGTCCGTACTTTCCGGATGGATCTCAGGATAACAGGCTGCGCCGATACAGAAATCAAAGCCGGAAGAGCGTATAAAGCGGATCAGGTCACATGCATGGGGAAAATCTCCGTCCGGCACTTCCCCTTGGACTATATCTCCTCTGAGTGCCATGATATTATCTATGCCCAGGTGATGGAGCGTGCGGAGGCTGTCCATTATGAATTCTTTTTTCTGTCCGGTGCATGTCAGATGGGCAAGTGTCGGGATATGCGCCATTTTTTCGATCTCATGGCAGAGCTCGAAGGTGAATTTGCTTCCATGGCCGCCGGCTCCATAGGTAACTGACATAAAGGACGGTTTCAGAGAGGCTATTTCCAGAGCAGCGGACTGGACTGAGGCAAAGTTTACCCCTGTTTTTGGTGGAAATACTTCAAAAGAAAGGCTCAGCGTTCTGGATAACCGGGGCAAGAGCTTCATGTTCATAGACCCTCCTTTTCATATGAGTAACGGTTCCTGTCATTATAACGCACTTTGTACATGTACAGCAATGAAGAATACAGAAGGAAAACAGATTGTGCTGATAGGGGAAAACATTTGACAAAACAGGTCATTCGTGTACAATAAAAATAAGAAAAAGAACAGGGTATGTGATGAAGAATACAGGCAGCACAAAGAAAGCCGGATACCCTGTTCAGAAACAGAAAGGGGAATGCATTTATGAAGAAGGTACTGGGACTATTACTCATCTTACTCGTTTTTTCTGTCAGCGCTTATGCAGATACCAGTTTCGTTTCGCTTGAGGCCAGAGATGTCGTTTTACACAATGCAACAAGCACGCTTGGCATCCGTCCGGTGGACAGCAGCTACTACCACCTGATTAATGCTGCAGGGGAGACGATTGCAGACGGGCAGTACACGTCCATGTCTGCTATGTCAGGATATCCTTATTTCAAAGTAGAAGCGGAGTCCACCGACGGAATCCATAACGACGGTATTATCGATGACAAAGGCAATGTCATTGTTCCGCCTGTTTACGCAGATGTCGATGTATGGTCTGACCGCTGGTGCTCTGGTGTTCTTTTAACACCTTCAACCGCTGACGACAAGGATTATACCTTCACAAATTTTTCATCGGGCGACAAGTCGTTCTGGAGAATCGACAAAGTTGATTTTTTCTATTGCGGGGAGAAAGTCGGAACACTGGACCGTACAGACTATGGCGGGTATGTGACGACACGCGGGGATTTTATTGATATACAGAATCAGGCAGGAAAGCATGTATTTTATGACAGCAAAATGCAGAAATCCACATATGAAGCCAGAGGCAGCAGCGAATATGATTCTGTCCGCGTAAATGGAAACTATGTTAACGTCCATCAGCCCACGGGCCAATACGCATTTACTGAGGGGTGCACACTGACTGAGGACCAGGTGGAGGACCCTTTCTACTATGATAAAGCTGTCATGTATGACCTGCAGGGAAAGGTTGTATTCAAGGCGGCACAGAACTATGACTACTTCCGCGGATATTCCGGGAAATATGCGGTTGTTAATATGAACGGCATGAAGGGAATTGTGGACCGCGAGGGCCATGAAATCATTCCTGTCATATACAAAGAACTCGGAAATTATGAGGACGAACTGTTTAAGTATGGATATGTCAGCGCAGTGCTTGATGGGAAGTTCGGTTTTCTTGACCTGCAGGGCAATGTAACCTGTCCATTTACGTACAGCAGTGACATTGTTTCAAATAGAGGAACCTTTGGCAGTGTGAAAAACCTCGACGGGACCATTATTGTTCTCAGTGCTGCAGTTGGAGAACTTCCTGAACATTACAAAGATGTCAGCTTCTGCGGAAGTTATGGATCCATGGCTTTTGTAGCCGAGAATGACAATAAACAGTATGCGCTGATTGATCTGTATGGCAATACCGTCATTCCATTCTCAGACACGTACAATTCGATTTATGTCAATCAGGATGGAACGGTGGCCCTGGCTTATAAGGGAAGCAGAATGTATGATATCTATACATTGGATATTCAGCAGGCAGCTCCTGCGGATGAAACAGTAACTGTAGCAACTGAAGAATCTTCAGATGGGACCTGGACATGCGAAAACGGGCATGCCGGCAACAAAGGCAAATTCTGCACTGAATGCGGTGCACCCAAGCCTGCAGAAATTCCGCTGGTGTGTCCAACCTGTGGAAATCAGTTTGAAGAAGGCAATGTTCCGAAGTTCTGCCCTGAATGCGGGACAAAGCTGCATGACTGATGAATTTCAACAGATAAAATAGACTGGGATCAGTTGACTTTCAGTTCAGCTGTACTTGTCCGCAGCATGTGAACATGCAGCCAATGCCAGGAAATACATGGCTATAATGGCCTTACGGACCTGGCAATGAGTACAGCACTCTTTCTCTTACGTGCAAAAGCTGTACTGGAAAGAAAAAAAGCAGAGCTGAAAAAGCAGTATACAAAAACTGACACCTGCTGAGGGTGCCAGTTTTTGTATGGGAAGAAAGCAAAGGTTTCTGTCTGCCTTCTTTGGGACACAGCAGGGGGAAGCATTTTCTGAAAAAGCAAGGTCAGTCCTGGGTCAGATCCGGTACCCGAAGGCAATGCCATGATGGGGGAGTTCCCTTCTGGAGAACACACTAAGTCACAGAGCTGTCATCCGGCTCTTCAGTCAGATAAAATGGGGTAAAATCATTGAGGCGCAACAGCATGGGACAGCCGCCCATGGATGCACCGGTGTCGATGTCAGCAAAGGTCCGCGTCATAATCATACGGTCGCGGTACTCCATGCCATAATATGCAGTTGGGGTATGGCCGAACACGGTGAAAATATCCGCAAAATAGCTGTCAGTCAGAAGCGGACGGTTCCAGATGAAATCGTCTTTGGTATATGAAGAAAGGGGTTTTCCGGGTTCAAAGTGTCTTAAGCCCGAGTGGGTGAGCAGAAAAGATTTGCTGCCAATGCGCAGCACTTTGTAATATTTGGCTTTGCTCAGGAACCGGAAGAGCTCATAGGCTTTGTGAGGGTCTCTGAGCTTCAGCATGCGCAGACTGTTCAGGGTAACCTCAGCCCCGTTGTCCAGCCAGGTTGTCAGAAGGTCCATTCTGGCGCTGTCGTACTGCATGTAAGCTGCTTCCGAGATATCGTCAAGAAGAAAGGCACATTTGAGCATCATATCTTCATGGTTGCCCATGATCAGATGGATGTTCCTGTGCTGCATGATCCATAATAACAGGCTTATGCCCCCGTCTCCGTTGCGGTCTATGACGTCACCGAGAATGAACAGCTCATCCTGGGAAGAGAAATTGGCAAGATGGAGAAGGTCCATGAACGAAGAGAGGGGATAACCATGCAGATCAGAAGTCACATAGATCACAGGATGTGCTCCTTCCCGTCTGCATCTTGTTCCCGTGAGGTCAGAGCGTACATCATAATGCCGGCTGCAACTCCAGCGTTGAGAGATTCTGCCCCGCCGCGCATGGGCAGTGTCAGGGAACATGTGCTCACGGCCCGCACGGCATCGGAAATCCCATTTCCTTCGTTGCCTATTACAAGACAAAATGCGTCAGGAAGGCTCCGGATCCGGTGGAAAAAAGATTCACCGCCAAGAACGGATGCGATAACAGGGATCCCATCGGCCCTGATCTGCTCAAGGCGTTCAGGAAGACTGGCCGTACGTTCACAGGGAAGATGGAAGACAGAACCCATTGTCGCGCGGAGCACTTTTGGTGAGTAGACATCTGCGCATTCGTTTGAGAGCAGGATGCCGTCAAGACCAGCTGCATCGGCTGTGCGGAGTATCGTCCCGACATTGCCGGGGTCCTGAACACCGTCGAGGGCGATCAGGTGCGCCCCCTGGACCTTCTGCTGAGGCAAACGCATGACGCAGCATATGCCCTGAGGGGTTTTGGTGTCACAGATCTGAGCGAGCAGATGGGGCGTGACGCGATAACACGGCAGATCGGGAGGAAGGGGAAAGCTTTCGTGCAAATGATCCGCATCATCCGACAGGATAAAGGCAAGCGGTGTGAAATGAGAATTCAGCGCCTCAGTAACAGACTTGTAGCCTTCGACCATGAAAGCATTGTGCTCAATGCGGCCTTTGCGGTCTTTGAGAGAACGCCATATCATTACATGAGGATTGTGTAAGCTTGTTATTGTTTCCGTCATAGTCTGTATCAAATTCCTTAATTGACGCCGCGGAAACCGCGGCCGATGATCTCAGAAGTGTTAGTGATGAGCAGGAAGGCAGAAGGCTCAGTGGCGCGGATGAACCGCCGCAAAAGTACAGCCTGCCGGCGGTTCACAACCGTTAAAATCACCTCACGGCCTTCATGTGTAAAAATACCCTCGCCGTGCAGTCTTGTTGCACCGCGTTTGAGATGGGTAATAATATATTCTTCAATGCAGGCAGGATGGGCAGTGATGATATGGAAACATTTGTTGGTATTGATGTTTTCAATGACCAGGTCGATCACAAGGGATTTTATGACGAGACCGAGGATAGAATACAGCCCGATTGTCATGCCAAAAGCGAAGCATGCTGCAAAGGTAATGATGCAGTCAGAGACCAGGAGCGCGCGGCCGATATCAAGGGTGGTATATTTGCGCATGATCATAGCGACGATATCTGTGCCCCCGCTTGAAGCCTCTGCCTGAAAGAGAATAGCCGAACCGACACCCGGCAGTGCGACAGCAAAAATCAGTTCCAGGAAAGGCTGATCGGTCATGGGAGCGGACATGGGAAGAATGCGTTCCATGCCCCACAGAAGAACAGACTGAAGAAGTGTCACATAAGTTGTCCGTATACCAAAAGATTTCCCAAGAAACAGATAGCCCACCACGAGGAGGAACAGATTGATCATCAGTCCGACCGTACCGGGCGTGATGGGAAAATAGTGTGCGAGAATGACCGACATTCCCGAGACGCCGCCGGTGGAAAAATGGTTGGTATATTTGAAAAAATAAATACCCAGCACCATGAGTACCGTACCAAGCGTCATAATGCCATAGTCCTGAAGAACTTTGCGACGATCAGACATAACGGACCTCCTGAAGAAAAAATCGGGAAAACCTGTTATTTGCCGACACAAAAGGTCGAAAAGATATGATCAAGAAGTGTTTCCTCAACGTTATCGCCGGTGATTTCAGAAAGCGCGTTCTGGGCACGGTCGAGATCAAGTGTACAAAGATCGAGCTCTGCAACCTGGAGCGTGTGTGCAGCTTCAAGCAGCGCATGGACCGCACGTCTTGCTGCGTTTATGTGCCTTGGCTGGGTGAGCGCGAGAAGGTCTGAAACCTTCGCTTTGCCTGCCATCCATTGTTTTAAGGGGTTCAGGGAGGAGGGCTCAAGTGCGCAGACAGAAAGGCAAGGTACTCCCGGAAAATGCCCTTCAAGATCATTCCGGGTAAGCACGCTTGGCAGATCTGTCTTGTTCAGAACGAGGGTCATTGTATCTTCAGAACGTGAAGCCAGAAGAGAAGAGACCATGTCAATGTCTTCTGCGGACAAGGGCTGGGAAGCATCGAAAATAAAGAGAACGAGATCAGCATCGGATGCAGCTTTTTTTGCACGGTTCACGCCGATGGCTTCAACTGCGTCATCTGTGTTGCGCATCCCGGCTGTATCAGTGAGATGAATCAGGCAGCCGTCGAGGGTGATCTCCCCCTCGACAAGATCCCTTGTGGTACCGGCAACTGGGGTCACAATCGCCTTGTCTTCACCCAGAAGGCTGTTAAGCAGGCTGGACTTGCCTGCATTCGGACGGCCACATAAAGCCACTTTAAGGCCCTGGCGAAGAATGCGTGCAGACCGCTCATCGCAGGCATCTTTGAGGTCAGATGCCAGTTTCATGATCCGGGGCAGAAGGTTGCTGGCAGCTTCTTCCTCGCTGATTTCCTCAGGATAATCAATGCAGGCAGCGATCCCGGCCTGAATCTGGAACAGCTGATCAGAGACTTTGCGGATAAAACCAGAAGCACTGCCTTCCAGCTGGCTGATGGCAGCTTTCCTGGCCTGTTCGCCCCTTGCGGAGATCAGGGCCATGACAGCCTCTGCCTGGGAGAGGTCCAGACGGCCATTAAGAAAAGCACGGCGCGTGAATTCTCCTTCTGCAGCAAGACGGGCGCCTTTGGAAAGACAAAGGTCAAGGACGCGGGAGGCGACGGAAAAACCGCCGTGTACCTGAAACTCAACGACATCCTCGCGGGTATATGTATGTGGGGCACGCATGAGAACAGCCATGCATTCATCGATGGTCTCGCCGTTCTCCGTGATATGGCCATAACAGAGCATGTGGTCTGGAAGAGGACCGGAATGGTTCCCCGGGCGGACAAAAAGGGCTTTGCAGATTGGTTCACTCGCGGGCCCTGAAAGCCGCACAATGGCAATACCGCCTTCGCCAGGTGCTGTGGCGATTGCAGCAATGGTATCGGACATCGAATCGTCCTTTCCGGAAAAATAATGATATGGAAATCACGTCAGGATTCCCTTGAAAGTATAAGGTAGAGCGGCATGTTCGTCAATTCTTTGAAACCGGGGAAGGTCAATAAATGTTTTCAAATCGTTCATATCCTGGACGTATTCTTCCGCTATAATGCGTATTGCGGAGGTGAGAATCATGCTTGAAGTGAAGTCCATCACCAAGCGGTACGGACGAATCACGGCTGTATCCGGGGTCAGCTTTTGCTGCCACAGAAATGAAACGGTAGGGTTGCTGGGGGTCAATGGCGCGGGCAAAACCACCCTCCTGAATATTGTAAGCGGATGTATGCCCCCTACATCAGGCAGTGTGCTCATTGCAGGTGAGGACCTTATGAAGCAGCCCACCTTGTGCCGCAGGAATCTGGGCTATCTTCCGGAAAGGCCCCCTCTGTATGATGAAATGACAGTAGAAGAGTATCTGGCGTTTGTCTGCAGGCTCCGGGAAGTTGTGGGCAGAGATATTCCCAACCATGTCCGGAATATAATGGAATTATGTTCCCTGACAGATGTGAAAAAACGGCTCCTGGGACATCTTTCCAAAGGATACAGGCAGAGGGCGGGAATCGCACAGGCCCTGTGCGGCGATCCATCTCTTCTTATTCTGGATGAGCCTACTGTAGGCCTGGACCCTGTACAGACAGTGGAAATGCGCGAACTGATCCGGAAGCTGGGCGAAGACCATACGATACTTTTCTCTTCACATAATCTTTCAGAAGTGCAGTCCCTGTGCCATCGGATCTGCATTGTTCATCACGGAAGGATCCTTAAGGAAGATACACTGAAGGGAAAACATGGTGAGGGTGAAAGAGTGATCCTCTTTTCAGCCATGGGAGACTATGACACCGTGCTGAAAACCGTGAGGGAGCTCCCGGAACTTAAACGTTTAAACTTAAAACCGGTCAATCATGACGGGTTCGTGGAGGGAGAAGCCACTGTCGCAGACGGAAAAGACAGCGAGATCCGCCTCTTCCGTCTTATGGCGGCCAAAGACCTTCCGCTCCGCTACCTGAGTCCACGGGAGGATTCTCTGGAATCGGTTTTTCTGCATGCTACACAGGAGGCGGGAGAGATATGAGGGCGATATATCGCCGGGAACTGCAGGGCTATTTCTGCACGGCGACAGGGTTCATTTATATATTTGTATTTTTGCTGATCGCTTCGGTGCTTTTTCATATGCAGATGCTGACGAACCGGTCGGGCGATTATCTGACGTTTCTTGGTCAGATGAGCTATCTTTGGATGCTGCTCTCTCCGGTACTGACAATGCGCCTGATTGCTGAAGAAAAACAAAAGCAGACGGATCGTCTTCTGTTTTCCAGTCCTGTCCGTATGACAAGCATTGTGCTGGGCAAATATGCCGCTTCCCTGACGGTGATGGGGATCACAGTGTGCCTGACTTTTG
>CAMNGW010000040.1 GCA_946538615.1 uncultured Clostridia bacterium | reverse complement strand
CAGAGGAGAATCCCTCACTTCAACGGCGACGCCGTAAGTGATGGGTACTTCAACACAAACGGGAAAGGATGCCTAGACACTCTGCTTAACACATTACAGCCATGGACACTGGTTTTTGCTGTTTGCTGCGGGTATAGAGGATCATACATGATGGAGCAGCCGGTGCGGGGGAGTCCTGAAGAGCAAACAGTGTGCTGACGGTATCCGTGATACATTGACTGACATGTAAAGAAGCTATTCTGTTCCGGAACATGCTCCTTTTCTCTGACTTCAGAAAGTACGGGTCATTCGCCCTGTATGCGTGTTAACCTGCAATCAGCAATGGCATTTCTGTTCGCGGTGGAACACAGAAGGAAAAAGAGAAAATACAGCGAAAAGAGACAGAATAAGAAGGACAGGGAGTTGACAGAAACTGCAAAACCCATAGAATGAAGAAAGATGCCGGACTGACCGGCAAACAGAAGATGGAGGCAGAATATGCTGTATATTGGTGTGGATTTGGGTACCTCAGCTGTCAAACTTTTGCTGATGGATGAGAAAGGTACCATTATCAATGTGATCTCCAAAGAATATCCTCTGTATTTCCCGCATCCGGGCTGGTCCGAACAGAATCCGGAGGACTGGAAAAAGGCGGTTATGGAAGGGATTCCGGAGCTCCTTAAGGGCCAGGACCCTTCGCTTGTGGCAGGCATTGGTGCCGGTGGGCAGATGCATGGCCTGGTGGTTCTTGATGAAAACGATGAGGTTATCCGTCCTGCCATCCTCTGGAACGACGGTCGGACCCAGAAGCAGGTCGATTATCTGAATGAAGAAATCGGCAGGGATGTGCTGAGCGGATATACGGCCAATATCGCTTTTGCAGGTTTTACTGCACCTAAAATCCTGTGGATGAAGGAAAACGAACCCGATAAATTTGAGCGGATCCGCAAGATCATGCTGCCCAAGGACTATATCAACTATTGTCTGACGGGCGTGCACTGCACAGATTATTCGGATGCCTCGGGAATGCTCCTCCTTGATGTAAAGAACAAGTGCTGGAGCCAAGAGATGCTGAAGCTGTGCGGTATCACGCAGGATCAGATGCCCAAGCTTTTTGAAAGCTTTGAGTGTGTCGGCACCCTGCTGCCGGAGGTTGCCGGAGCGCTGGGACTGCCTGAGACGGTCCGTGTTGCGGCTGGTGCCGGTGACAATGCGGCGGCAGCTGTCGGTACAGGAACGGTCGGTGAGGGCAGATGCAATATTTCCCTGGGAACGAGCGGAACCGTGTTTATCAGCTCCGCACATTTTGGTGTTGATCCCCATAATGCCCTGCACAGCTTTGACCATGCCGACGGCGGCTATCATCTGATGGGCTGTATGCTTTCGGCTGCATCATGCAACAAGTGGCTGATGGAAGAGGTACTGCAGACCAAAGATTTTGCCGGGGAACAGGCAAAAATTACCGACGATAAGCTGGGATGCAACCATGTCTATTTCCTGCCCTACCTCATGGGTGAGCGCAGTCCGATAAATGACGTGTACGCACGCGGCACCTTTACCGGCCTGACCATGGATAACGGGCGCAGCGACATGGTACAGGCTATGCTGGAAGGCGTGGCATTTGCCATCCGTGATTCCCTTGAGGTTGCAAGGAGCCTGGGGATCAAGGTCACCCGGAGCAATATCTGCGGCGGCGGTGCCAAGAGCCCCCTGTGGAAGAAGATTATGGCCAATGTCCTGAATATTGAACTTGACTCCAGTGAGAGCGAACAGGGACCCGGTATGGGCGGCGCAATGCTGGCTATGGTTGCCTGCGGGGCATATCCGACAGTGCAGGCTGCCTGTGATGCCCTCATCTGTGTGGCTTCAACCGTCAAGCCGGATCCGGAGATCGCAGCACGCTATGAGGCAAGGTATGCGGAGTACCGCAAGATTTATCCGGCCCTCAAGACTGTATTTAAAGAACTTGCCAAGGCATAAAAAGCCAGGTGCCTGAATGTGCATCCTGTGCATCTGAAGTAAGAGAAAAGCCCGCCTTATGTCAGCGTTTCCTGTATGTGGAACGTGTGCGTAGGGCGGGCTTTTTTCCAGCAGAGCCTTGCACCATTCGTGCTCTGACAGAAAAAGCATCCGGGAAGATAAAGAGCAGTTTCATCAGAAACGGATGGTATCCGGACAGTGTGCGAAGAAATAGTTAAAGCATAGGGATGACCGGGAGCACAGCAGATAAGACATCCTGTTTTCCTTGTATTGTCGCTTGTTTTGATCCTCATGCCGTGCCCCCGCAGGACACTCCAATGCTGAAAAAGGAAAATGGACAGGACAGTTCATAATCAGGAATGCCATGTTTCTTGCTTTCCAGGTCAAAGAAATGGAGAGATGACAGGTATTGTACATACATTGCAGCGCCATGGCTTTACCATAAATGAAGCAGTAAAGGAACTTATGGCAGAGTACCGGATCAAAGAGAAAGAAGCTGAAGAGATGGTTGAGAAGAACTGGAAGACAGACGCTGCAAATACCTCAGAAAAGAGTGAATGATGAATTGAGATGATGCCTTTCTGTTCCTGTCACTTACATCCGGGAAAGTGGACCGGAGAGCATATATATGAAAGCTGTCGATGGCCGGGGTCTCTCCTGAGAAGGAGGTGCCCGGGTGTACAGAAATGGCTATTTGCTATTCTCAGGTTGTCCGCAGAACAAAACTGTGATACACTCGCCTGCGCCTGTCTTTGCACAGGACGCAAAAGAACCTGAAGGATTGTAATATGAATGATTTCATCTCTATCCGCGGCGCGCGGATGCATAACCTGAAAAATGTGAACCTGACTATCCCCAGGGACAAACTGGTCGTTTTTACCGGCATGTCTGGCTCCGGCAAGAGTTCCCTGGCTTTTGATACCCTTTATGCTGAAGGCCAGAGACGGTATGTGGAATCCCTCTCCAGCTATGCCAGACAGTTCCTTGGACAGATGGAAAAGCCGGATGTGGATGCCATAGACGGCCTGAGCCCTGCAATCTCAATTGACCAGAAGACAACAAGCCGCAACCCGCGTTCCACAGTGGGCACTGTCACGGAAATTCATGACTATTACCGCCTGCTCTGGGCCAGGACAGGTGTACCGCACTGTCCTAACTGCGGACGGGAAATCCGTCAGCAGAGTGTAGATGAGATGGTGGACGCGATAGAAAAATTCCCGGAGGGTACAAAGCTTCAGGTGCTTGCCCCTGTCATCCGGGGTAAAAAAGGAGAACACCGGAAGGTTCTTGAAGATGCCCGGAAGTCCGGATTTGTGCGGGTCCGTGTGGACCGTGAGATCTATGATATTGACGAGACGCCAGACTTGGACAAGAAAAAAAAGCACAGCATTGAACTTGTCGTCGACCGTCTGATCAACCGGCCGGGAAAGGAATTTGAGAAGCGGCTGACTGATTCCATTGAGACGGCAACGAACCAGTCCGGCGGTCTTGTCATCATGGATATGTTTGACAAAGGCGAGCTTCTTTTCTCCATGAACTATGCCTGTCCGGAGTGCGGCATTTCCATTGAGGAACTGTCACCGCGCATGTTTTCCTTTAACAGTCCTTTCGGTGCCTGTCCCCACTGTTCCGGTCTGGGCACACTGATGAAGATATCTGTGGATGCCGTGATTCCTGACAGGTCTCTGAGCATCCGGCAGGGTGCAATCAACGCTATGGGTTTTAAGAGTACCGAGGACAGCATGGTCCTGTCCGTCCTTGAAGCAGTCGGGAAGAAGGCCGGGTTCACGCTGGATATGCCGATAGCGTCTTTCTCTGAGGAAGCGCTTCATGCCCTCCTGTACGGCACCGGCGGCGAAAAGGTGACCATCCGCTATCAGTCTGCCTATGGTGACAGGAACTACGAGACGGACTTTGAGGGCATCATCCCGACGATGGAAAGGCGCTACCAGGAGACAGGCTCAGATGCCATGAAGGAAGCTTATGAGGAATATATGGCTGAGGAACCATGTCCCCACTGCAAAGGCAAACGGCTCAAGCCCGAGTCCCTCGGGGTCACGGTGGGCGGCAAAAATATTGCCGAGGTTGCAGAACTGAGCGTCAGACGGTCCATGGAATTCTTTTCTGACCTGATGGAAAAGGTTTCTGAAAGGGACCGTATGATTGCCGCCCCGATTCTCCGGGAGATCAGTTCCAGACTGCACTTTCTGGACGATGTGGGTCTTGGCTATCTGACTCTTGCCAGGGGCGCAGCAACGCTCTCGGGCGGGGAGGCCCAGCGTATCCGGCTGGCCACACAGATCGGTTCGGCCCTCATGGGTGTCCTCTATATCCTGGATGAGCCTTCCATCGGTCTGCACCAGAGGGACAACCAGAAGCTCATCGACACCCTCAAGCGGATGCGTGATCTTGGCAACTCTGTGGTTGTTGTGGAGCATGACGAGGATACCATGCGGGCTGCCGATTATATCGTGGACGTGGGACCAAGGGCCGGGATCCACGGAGGGGAGATTGTGGCACAGGGCACAGTCGAGGAGATTGAAGCTGTTGAGGAGAGCATCACCGGGCAGTACCTGTCCGGAAAGCGGTACATCCCGCTCCCGCCTGTCCGCCGTAAGCCCACAGGAATGCTGACGGTGCGTGGCGCGAGCGAGCACAACCTCAAGCATATCGATGTCCAGATCCCCCTGGGCGTGCTGTGCGTGGTCACAGGTGTGTCCGGCTCTGGCAAGAGCAGCCTTGTCAATGAGGTCATCTATAAGCACCTTGCCCATGAACTCAACCGTGCCAAGACCCGTCCGGGTGCTTTTGACAGCATGGAGGGCATTGAGAAGCTCGATAAAATCATCATGATCGACCAGAGCCCGATCGGGCGTACCCCAAGGAGCAATCCTGCGACCTATACGGGCCTTTTTGATCTGATCCGCAAGATCTTTGCCATGAGCCCCGAGGCAAAGGCGAGGGGCTATAAAGAGAACCGCTTCTCCTTCAACGTCAAAGGCGGACGGTGCGAGGCCTGTCAGGGTGACGGGCTCGTGAAAATCGAAATGAATTTTCTGCCCGATATCTATGTGCCCTGTGAGGTCTGCAATGGGAAGCGGTACAACCGCGAGACCCTTGAGGTGACCTATAAAGGGAAGAATATCTATGATATCCTGGAGATGACCGTCGAGGAAGCGCTGACCTTCTTTGAGGCCCATCAGCCGATCCTGCGCAAGCTTGAGACTCTTTCGGATGTCGGTCTGGGCTATATGAAACTGGGCCAGGCGGCGACGACACTGTCGGGCGGAGAGGCCCAGAGAGTGAAACTGGCCACAGAACTCTCCCGCAGGGCGACAGGACGGACGATCTATGTGCTGGATGAACCCACCACCGGACTGCATGCCGAGGATGTGTCAAGTCTCATCCGCGTCCTGCAGCGTCTGACGGAGACGGGCAATTCGGTGCTTGTCATTGAGCATAACCTGGATGTTATCAAGGTTGCGGATGCTATCATAGACCTCGGCCCGGAGGGCGGGGATGCCGGCGGTACAGTGGTGTGTACGGGTACCCCTGAGGAAGTGGCCAGGTGCACGTCAAGCTTTACCGGACAGTACCTGAAGCCTGTGCTGGAACGCACAAGGAAGCTCTCGGGCCAGAAGAAAGGAAAATGAGAAGATTCCCGCTATGGCACTGAGACCGGGAAACGCTCAGGAAACAACCATCATGGCACGTCCCCGGATGGTGAGTGACGGCAGGTATGCGGACGACTGCTCACAGATTCCGCGGATCGTTGAAGTGAACACAAACAGCATATGCTCTTTTCCGGAAATCCATAAAACAGTATGAACCTGAAAACAGCAAAAGGCATCTTTTAGGATTGGTCAGTACTGAATTAAGAAAAAAACCTAAAAAACTCAACTTGAAAAGATCACCTTTATACCCGAGTCCCCAAAAGATCGCAGGCATAATCATCATTTAAATCATGCCTGCGTTTTTTGTGTCCTCCGGAACACGTCGCGGAATTCCGGCCTGTCTCCAATACCTGTGAAGCCATACCACATATCATTTCGTTGCATCGCTCTGATACGCTGCTTTCTTATCAGTCAAAAAATCTTTTGCGACGATCTGTACCTGTACAGGTGAACGTCTTTTTCCGGCCATGTTCGGTCATGTAAAATGTGTGGAAAAGAGGAGTACATGGTATAATCAGTCAGGAAGGCGCTGTGCTGCGTGCCCACACATAAGCAGGAACGGAAGGGCCGGAAATACCATGGACAGGATGGGAGATAAAAGAGCACCGGCTGGAGCGTAAGAAACAGGCAGCCGGAACGTGACCTTCCATGCCGGAAGAGAAAAGGAAACGGTCAGAAGACAGCACCGGAGAGTTCTTATGATGGGACACGCCGGCGCTGCATGCCGGGTTCCGGCACATCAGAGAGAAAGAGGGAAGGAAGATAATGGGAACAGTACGGAAACTTGTGAGAACAGCTCTATTGGCCGCAGTACTTGTGTCCATGTGTCTGAGCGCTCGGGCCCTGACACTGATGTATGATACGGAAGGGCCGGAAAAGACCATTTACATCGGTATGCCGGGAAACGGATATCTTGCCCAGGGCGGAGAGGTATGGCAAAGTACCATGATCATCGATGTCCATACCAATCTTCCCTTTGGCACAGCGCCCGACAGTTGGGGCATTGAGCTGGTCAGCGGACAGGAGCTTAAGATCCACAGGTGGGGTGATGAATATAACCCGAACGCTGCGAACTATTACCGCTGGGAGCTGACGGAGCTTCCTTCGGTGCCGGGGGATTCGCTGTACAGGATCACCTGCACAAAAAACGGTGAGACAGCGACGGCGGACGTAACTGTTCACTGCGAAGAGCTGGAATGGCCCACCGGGCTGAGTCTTGGGAATATCAGCGATGAAGTTATTTCAGCGGTCGGGGAGACCATGATCATTCATCCGGAGATTGTCCCTGAGGGCTGGCAGATCCCGGGGCATCCGCAGTTGAGATGGGGTTTTGATGACCTGGCTGATGAATTTGCGGAATGTGTGCCGGTGAAGAAGGAAATGTATCTTGACCCGTATCTTGATATCAATGACAGGGACACACTGACATTTACAAAGCCCGGGAAGTTCGAGAGCACGTATGTCATCCAATCCGGGAACGTGTCAGTGGGCAGACTGGTGACATTTCACATCCTTCCCCCGGAGTGGGAGATGGTCCTTCCGGAGGGTACCCGGTCCGTGGAGGAACGTGCATTCGCGGGTACAGCTGTAAAATATGTGTATGTCCCGGAAGGGTGCACTGACATCGGGAAGGAGGCTTTCCTGAATTCGGGCCTGAAACTGATTGCCCTGCCGGACACTGTCACACAGATCGGAGAAGACGCCTTTCCGGAAAACGCCGTCATCTGGGCTTCGGAGGAGAGCTATGCCTTTCATTGGGCATCCGAAAATGGTTATGGCACCGCTGCAAAGACAGAAAACTGATGCAGGAGCCGACAGAAAAAAGTAAGAAACAGGGGAGAACCAGCATGACATATGAAGAAGCCGTACAGGCTGTTCCATGCGGACTGTACCGCCGGTTGGATGGCGGAATATATGAGGTGACGGGGATTGCGCGGAACACGGAAACGGAGGAGCCTATGGTCGTGTACCGGGACCGGAGCGGCGGGAAAACCCTGTGCACACCGGCGGACATATGGAACGGGAGCGCACAGCAGGACGGAAGGACATACAGAAAGTTCTTCAGCATGGACCGGATCAGGCGCGTGGAGAAATATGAGAAACTGTTTGATGAGGCTCTATTGTCCCATGACCCGGAAAAGCTCCGGACCCTTGAAGCCTATTATACGTCCGGAGAGTGGCAGGAAGATTACGAAGCGGATGAGCGGGGCGGGCTTCCGCCTGATCTGAAGCGGGGCGTGCTTTCACAGGACGCGCTGTATGATCTGCTGGAGGGAACAAAGGAATGAGTACGTGCCGTGCCTGGGCCGGGGGTGACCCGGTCCTTGAAGCGTATCATGACCATGAGTGGTGCAAGGTCAGCCATGATGACAGTTTCCAGTTCATGATGCTGTGCCTGGAAGGGGCAAGCACCGGCCTGTCCTGGAGGACGATTATGCATAAGAAAGAAGCTTACTGCGCCGCGTTCCACCGCTTTGATATTGCGGCGTGCTCCGAAATGACCGATGAGGAGCTGTCGGGACTGCTTGCCAATCCGGGCATTATCCGCAACCAGAACAAGATCTACAGCGTGCGGAAGAATGCCAGGGCCGTGCAGCTGATCCAGAAGGAGTTTGGCTCTTTCGACGCCTACCTGTGGCGCTTCACGGACGGGCAGCAGATCGACGGGCACTGGAAGGACATTTCCGAGGTGCCCACGGAATCGGAAGTATCAAGGAAGATGAGCCGGGATATGAAAAAGCGCGGCATGGCCTTTGTCGGTCCGGTGATCACCTATTCCTTCATGCAGGCCATCGGGATGGTCAACGACCATCTGGAAGACTGCGCGTACAGGTGAGGCATCAGGTTGGAATCCCGGGAAAGAGAAGGCAGGAAAACATCATTGCCTGACGGACCAGAGCCAGCTTGTCACTTGCAGGCCCAAAAACAGCCCGCCCGCGTACGTCCAGTACGCGGGCGGGCTGCGCTTTACAGGAAGGATGGTCAGACAAAGCTCTCATCCTGGTTGAATACGGGAATAAAATCCTCGCTGGCGCTTGTCGGCCCCTGGTAAAAACCGGGAAGGTCCAGCATGAGCATGTGGTCCTTCACCCGCTCATATTCCCTGCGGGTGATGCGCCGTGTCAGACCGGGAATGGACACATTGTTGCAGGGCACGTACTGCTGCATGAGACTGACAGGTGTGCCCTGGGGGCACTCGTCGTGAACCCAGTCCAGGAGCTGTATGCTCTCACCTGTCAGACCGGGGAGGATCAGGTGGCGGATGAGGACGCCCCGCGTCATGATGTTCTTCTCATTGTATACCGGCGTCCCGCACTGCCGGACCATCTCCAGGATGGCCTGGCTGGCTTTCTCGAAGTAGTCCTCCCGCCCTGTGCACAGCCGGCTCATGGCCGGGCTCCTGTGCTTGAGGTCCGGGAGATAGACATCCACGGTCCCCTCGAGCATCCGTAGGGTCCGCACATCCTCGTATCCGGAGGTGTTCCACACCAGGGGAAGGGGCGGGCGGTAGATGGCAAGGGCACGGAGAATCTGAGGGACAAACGGCGTCGCCGTGATGAACGATATGGTCTCCATGCCAAGGTCCACAAGGCGCCGCATGGCGTCCGCAAGCTCATTGGGGGTAAAGGGGCGCCCTGCATTGCGGTGGGAAATCTCAGCGTTCTGGCAGTAGGCGCAGCGCAGTGTACAGCCGGAAAAGAAGATGGCTCCTGTCCCCTTTGTGCCGGAGATGGGCGGCTCTTCCCAGAGATGGGGCGCGATACGCGCGATCTGCATGGTTTCGGGCAGGCCGCAGAAGCCGCCTGTGGCCGTTTCCGTGCGGGAAGCACCGCAGTGCCTCGGGCAAAGCTCACAGCGCATAGCCGTCCTCCCCTGTCCCGTCAAGGAGGGTGGTCCAGCCGGGGGCATAGCTCACGCCGTCATCAAGGTAGAGAAGATAGGGCTTTGAAAAGGGCCAGCCCATCATGTGCACAGGGGCTTTGCGCGCCTCTTTCGTGGACTCGGTGGGCTCGGCAAAGGGGATGGCGCACCCTTCCCGGAGGAAGAGCAGCACTTCGCCCAGGGCACATCTGACAAAGTGGGTGCCCTTTTCAAGGAGCTCAGCATCCATATCCTCGGGGGAGCGCATGCGCAGCACCAGCATGCGCTCGGGCACGTAGACCGTGCGCCCTGCCGCGTTGGGCTCGTATACCGGCGCGATCATGCATTCCCCGCCCAGCATCAGCTGGTCCTCGGTATGGCGGGCCATGGGGTCGTCGGGGGAGTCAAAGGCGAGGGGACGGAAGAGCATGCCGCTGCTCTGCACGGCTTTCATGTACTCGGAATAGAGATAGGGGATCAGGGCATAGCGCAGGCGGACCATATTGCGCATCTCATCCATGCATTCGAACTGATAGATCTCCTGCTGGCGCGTCCCGATGGAGGTGTGGTTGCGCATAAGGGGAGTGAAGATGCCAAGCTGCAGCCATCTGAGCAGAAGGTCCGGTGTCGTGTCCTTGCCAAAGCCGCCGATGTCGGCCCCGCAGTAGAGGAAGCCGCACATGTTCAGCCCAGGCAGCATCTGCAGGTTCAGCTTGATGTGGCTCCACCAGGCACAGTTGTCGCCCATCCACATCCCGCCGTAGCGGTGGGCCCCGATGTAGCT
Source organism: uncultured Clostridia bacterium (assembly GCA_946538615.1). Lineage (GTDB taxonomy): Bacteria > Bacillota > Clostridia > Christensenellales > Aristaeellaceae > UBA2943. Next base: position 9,672 of record CAMNGW010000040.1, on the reverse strand, counting down.
GGAGCGGGAGAAGAGCAGGTAGCGCTTTGAGCCGTCAAAGCGGTCGAAGCCCTCGCGGCTGGCGCGTGTCATGCCAAAGCCGTAGAGATTGTGCACGCGCTCGTGGTTGACCCGGGTGCCGTTCATATCATGATAGAAAGAACGGTAATCCTCCATCGAGTTGGCAAGGCTCCCCGCGGCCTGGTGCATCCGCCAGTTCCCGTCGGTGTCGATGTTCTCCTCATTCAGTTGCCTGAGGCTCTCCCAGGCCTTGCGGATGCCTTTGGCGGAGTAGAACAGGGAGGGCTCGTTCATGTCGTTCCAGAACCCGTCGATGCCGGCCTCCAGAAGGGGGCGGTAGCGGTCCCCGAACCAGGCGCTGGCCCTGGGACTGAGAAAGTCAGGAAAGCAGGAGAGGCCCGGCCAGACAGCGGCGCGGAAGACCTCGCCGTTCTCTTCCTTGACAAAGGTATCGTTCTCTATCCCGCTCAGGTAGGTTGCGTCGTCGGGGTTGGCTGGGATGCCCGCGTCAATGATGGGGATGATGTGGACGCGGTCCTTCCTGGCCTTGTCAACCATCTTTTTCAGGTCCGGAACGGTTTTCGGGTTGAGCGTGAAGTCCCGGAAACGGTCCATGTAATCAATGTCCAGACAGATGCCGTCAAGGGGGATGTGGTTCTCCCGGTGGAGACGGGTCACGCGGGACACGTCCTCCTCGCCGGCGTAGCCCCAGCGGCTCTGGATGTACCCGAAGGCCCAGTAGGGCGGGACATAGCTGGGCCCTGTGAGCTCACGGAACTCCCGGCAGATCTCAACGCAGGACCCGCCCTCGATGATGTAGAGCGTGACGTCCTTATGGCAGTCAATGGTCATGCGCTTCAGGCTCGTGGCGCCAAGGTCAAAGATAACCTCGCCGGGATCGTCCACGAAGATCCCGAAGGCCCCGGAGGGCGAGGATACGATCAGGAAATTATGGGCACTGTAGAGGCTCTTTTTGTCCTCTGTGTGCGTGGTCTCATCGGTGTTCCAGGCGCGGTAGATGTGTCCGCGCTTGTTGATGCCCCAGACTGTTTCCCCCAGCCCGAACAGACAGGTGTCCTCTTCAAGGGGGCAGGAGAGCCGGAGGCCCTCGCCTGTCTCCTCCAGCTGGAAATGCGGGATGTCACCATGGGAAGGGGTTATGTTCAGAACGGCGGCGCCTGTGGACACGGGCGCGCCAAAGTCATAGCGTGTGATCATGCGCTTTACCTCCTCATGCTCCGTACTATACCATATCCCGGACAAGGGAAAAAGAAGTTTGTTCTTTTTGACTTTTTACGCCTCCCGCTTTACAAAACACAGGGTTCGTGTTACATTTTCCCTTGCGTTTTTCGCAGAATCGAGGAAAGATATGCTGGAAAAGTTGGGAAGAAATCTGCCGTGCTGGTGCGGGAGCGGGAAAAAATACAAACACTGCCATGCTGAGCTGGATGCGAAGCTGGAGACCCTTGCCATGGAAGGCGAGGAAGTGCCGAAGCATAAGATGATCAAGAACGCGGAGCAGATTGCGCGCATCAAGGAGAGCTGCAAGGTGAACGTCGCCGTGCTCGATGCCGTTGAGCGCGAGATCCGCCCGGGCATGGCCTGCTCGGAGATCAACGATATCGTCAATGAAGTGACCTATTCCATGGGAGCTATCCCGGCGCCTCTGCACTATGAGGGCTACCCGTACTCGGTGTGCACCTCTGTCAATGAACAGGTGTGCCATGGTTTCCCCACCAGGCACGCTGTGCTCAAAGAGGGGGATATCGTCAACGTGGACTGCTCATCCATCCTCGACGGCTATTTCTCCGATTCGTCGAGAATGTATTGTATTGGCGAGGTGAGCTCTGAGCGCAGGAAGCTGGTGCAGGTCACCCGGGAGTGCATGGAAAAGGGCATCGCCTGCGTGAAGCCCTTTGCGCACCTTGGGGACGTTGGAGAGGCCATACAGGCGCATGCGCGGGCCAACGGCTACAGCGTGGTGGATACCATAGGCGGACACGGCTGCGGGATCGCCTTCCATGAGGACCCCTATGTCAGCCATGTGGGCAAAAAGGGGACGGGCATGGTCCTTGTCCCGGGCATGATCTTCACCATTGAACCCATGATCAACGCTGGAACGGCGGCTGTTGTGACCAATAAGGCCAACGGCTGGGAGGTTTCCACGCGGGACGGCAGGGACAGCGCACAGTGGGAGAACATGATCCTTGTCACAGAAACGGGCTATGAGATCCTCAGCTGGTGATCTGCTGTGCGTTTTCCGATATGTATAAAAAGCACATTTTCCATATTATCAGGAAGGAAAACCAAAAAGAAGTCTGTCACATTTCAGAGCCTGACGATACTGATAATGCCCTGAAAATGTCATTCTCACTTTTCTAAGTGTTTTCATTTTCCAACACATCATTCCGTTTCAACACCTTAACGAAAGTTTCGACTTTTATTCATAGAAGAAGCCACAAACCCTTCTGTATCGTGGATTTGTGGCTTTTTCAGTGTGTATTCAACCTTATTATGCTGGCAGCGCGGACCGCTCTTTTAAGTAGCTAAGCAATAGGAGAATAACGCCGGGCTATGTTTTTCAAGACGAAAAACTGTAATCCTGAACTTTATTTGAGTCAGAATGACGATTTTCGTGCGGATTATATAAATCGGCCAGGAAATGTCTGTAGTTCGGCCCATCTGTATGAAGCTGATGGAAAAAAGTTGAGGATAACCAACAATTCGGAAATTTCAGACCCAGAGGAACACCTTCACAGGGAAAAGAACATGACGTCACGAGACACAGCATCACTTCCCCTGGTAAAACCAAAGCGATAAACCTTGGGGTCTGGGGAAAAGCACCAGCGCTACTCAAAGGTCAAGTCAGCATAAAAGGCTACTGTCGGGCGGAAACTGTTATGGTCTGCGCTGCCTGCGGAAGACCGCCCTGCGGATGTAGTAGGCGATGGTGGATGAGAGGACGAACCCCACCGACATCCCCAGCAGAGTCAGCACACAGGACTCGGCGTTCTGGGAAAAGAGGGTGTAATTGCCGCGGATGGCCCCTGTCAGACTGTAATAGAAAAGATCGCCGGGAATGAGGGGGACGATGGAGGGATAGATAAAGTAGGTGGAGGGGTCCTTTGTGAGGCTCGCCAGGAGCTCGCCGTAGGCAGAGGCGAACAGCGCGGAGATCATGACATAGATGAAACGTTCGGCGATCACGCTCGAGAGGAGGATCAGGACGATGCGGGTGAGCGCGCCGCCGAGGGCGGCGAGGAACAGGTCCTTGCCTGTGATGCGGAAAACCAGGCCGAACCCGAAGGATGCGGCAAAGGATACAAGGACAAGAAGAACAGGGGTCACCAGGCAATCCACCTCCCGAACATGGACAGGGCGGCAATGGTGCCGCAGGCAAGGGACAGCGTTTCAAAAGCGACCTTGAGCAGCTGCAGGACGCCGTTCATCTCATGGCTGCAGATCAGGTTGCGCACGGCATTGACAAGGGGAATGCCGGGGAGGATGAGCATGGTGACGGTGATGACAATGGAGGAAAAGTGGTCCGCGAACCCGATGTACACCGCAAAAATGGCCAGACACGTGGTGACGAACATGTCCAGAAAGTTGGCGATCATGCGGTTGAGGCTGGGCTGGGAGAGGAGACGCATCTGGTAGTGGATAATGACCGTGATGGCCAGTACGCATACGGCGTCCCGCCAGCTCCCGTTGAACATCAGGCACAGGCAGAGCATGCCGATGAGCTGACCGATCAGAATGACAGGGTCCGGGTACTCCGGCACCTGCTCAGCTTCCGTGAGCATGTCCTCGAGCTTTTCAGGGTCGGGAACCTCCTGGCAGACACGGTAGGAGAGGCGGTTGAGGGAGCGCAGCCGCGCAAGGTGGATCCCGCCTGCAGGAATGTTGAGCTGCCTTCCGGCATAGTGCCCGGCGCTGTCCCGTGCGGAGACAGAAATGTGGGTCGAGAGCAGGAAGACGCAGATTTCCGTCAGCCCGTAGGCTGTACAGATTTTCTCCACGGCCAGCTCGACGCGCTCAAGGTTCGCACCCGACAGGATCATCTGCCGGCTGAGGGCGGTGACAAAATCGAGGATGTGGTCCATAGTTCACCTCTGCTTGTGTTTTGCATCTTTGCGTCTGGCTGCCGCCTCGTCCTCGGCGTTCATGCGCTGGATATCCGCAAGGAACTCGGGCGTCAGCCTGGGGGTGGTGGATTTGGGCGCGCCTTGGCGGGGAGATGGCTCCCGGGAGGCCGCACGGCGCTTTTTCTTTCCTGCCTTTTTGGGTGCGGGACGGTCCATGCGCTGGAGCAGGGCTGGGTCGCGCAGTTCCCTGGGCAGCCGGACGTGCTGCTTTTTACCGAGCTTTTCCCTGATCAGCTGAAGAACCGGCTCGTAGGAGAATGGGGTGCAGGGCAGCGTGAGGCAGGCCGCTCCGTGGTAGATGAGGATGGAAGTGGTTTCGGGCCAGAGCTGGACGCGGGTCACGCTGTTCCAGGCCACGTCCTGGCTCTCAATAAAGACCATCCCGTCCTCGCCGGGCGTAAGGTCCGGGGAGCGGAAGCGGGCGAGGAGCTTGAGGGGCGTGGGACGGGGAAGGTAGATTTCCATGTGGATGCCCTGGCTGTCACAGCTGCAGTCCAGGACGTCCGCGCCCCGCAAAAGCAGCACGGCGCCTGTGAAAAGGAAGCTCAGGGCGAGGAGAATGAGGGCGCTGTGAAGGAAACCACCTTGGGAAAGGCGCAGAACTTCTTCGTTCCCGCCGAGCAGGTACTCCAAAGAGAAGACCAGGACAAGGGTCAGCACAAAGAGCGGGACAAGAATGCGCACAGGCTGGTTCCAGCTGTTCCAGTCCCGGAAGGGCACATGGTCGACGCAGAAACTGACGGCTCCTGCCTTCTTTTTTCCGGAGGGCGAGGGCCCTTTTGCTTTTTCCGCGGCTTTTGCGTTTTTCCCGTTTTCACCGGTATTTCCCGCTTTCCCGTTTTTCTCCTCTTCGGCGGCAGCTCCGGTCCTGCCGGCTTTTACGGCTGCCTGTGACTCTGCTTTTCTGCGCGGCATACTCCACCCCCCTTCCCTTCGGTACGTCACTTCTCCAAACAGAAAAACCGCGGTTTGACTCGCGGCATTTCTTGGGCTGCCTCATTCGGCGGAATCCGGTGTATCCTCAGGCAGAGCGTCATCTGCTTCCGCCTCTTCAACTGATCTTTGGATCTCTACAAAGACAGGTTTGCTGTCGCGGGCGGTCGCAGCCTTTACAAGGGTGCGTATCGCCTTGGCAATGCGTCCCTGCTTGCCAATCACCTTGCCCATATCGGACTCTGCGACATTGAGCTCAAGAATGACGGCCTCAGGGCCCTCCGTCCTCTTGACAACGACCTGCTCCGGATGATCCACCAGGGACTTTGCCACAAAGGTGAGCAGTTCTTGCATAGAACGTTCCTTTCTAACCCCGGCTGGGGGCCGGGATTGGGCAAAAGGCATTACTTTTCAATAACGCCACTCTTCTTGAGCAGGATACGGACGGTATCAGTAGGCTGGGCGCCCACGCCGACCCAGTACTTGGCGCGCTCGCCGTCGATTTTGATCTCAGCGGGGTTGGTCATGGGGTTGTAGTAGCCGATCTCCTCGATGAAACGGCCATCACGGGGGCTGCGCTCGTCAGCGATGATGACGCGATAGAAAGGCTTTTTCTTCATACCCATTCTCTTAAGACGAATTTTGACTGCCATGGGGACATCCTCCTTAAAGGTTCTGAATAAAAATTGGAATCTATGGAAACCACGTATTGTGGGAACCAAGCGGGTTACATCTGGGGCATGTTCCGCATCATCTTGCGGAGCCTGCCCTTGCCTTTGGTGTTGCTGAACTGCTTCATCATGGTCCGTGCCTGATCGAAATTGCGGATGAGCGTGTTGACATCCTGCACGGTGGTCCCGGAGCCCGCAGCGATGCGCTTGCGCCGGCTCGCGTTGAGGAGGTCAGGGTTCCTCCGCTCCCGGGGGGTCATGGACCTTATGATGGCCTCAGGCTTTTTCATGGCGTCCTCGTCGATGTTGGCATCGCTGAGGTTCACGCCGGGGAGCATGCCCAGCATGCTCTTGAGGCCGCCCATCTTTTTCATGGACTGCATCTGGTCAAGGAAATCGTCGAGGTTGAAGGTGCCCTTCTCCATGCGGCGCATGAGGGTGGTGGCTTTGTCCTCGTCAAAGTCCTCCTGGGAATCCATCGCCTTCTCCACAAGGGTGGCGATATCGCCCATGCCCAGGATGCGGCTGGCCATACGGTCAGGATAGAAGGGCTCGATCTCGCTGAGCTTTTCGCCGATGCCTGAGAATTTGATGGGCTTGCCTGTCACGGCGCGCACGGAGAGCGCTGCGCCGCCGCGGGTGTCGCCGTCAAGCTTGGTGAGGATGACGCCGTCCACGTTCAGCTTGTCGTTGAAGGTCTGGGCGACAGTGACAGCGTCCTGGCCCGTCATGGCATCGACCACCAGCAGGATTTCCTGGGGGTGCACGGTGTCGCGGATGCGTTCAAGCTCGTCCATGAGCTCGGTATCGATGTGCAGCCGTCCGGCCGTGTCGATGATGAGCACGTCGCGGCCCATGTAGCGTGCCTGTGCGACCGCTTCCTGGGCAGTTTTTACAGGATCCTGCGTGCCTTTTTCGAAGACCATGGCACCGACCTGCTCGCCGACGACCTGCAGCTGTTTAATGGCTGCGGGGCGGTAGATGTCGCAGGCTGCGAGCATGCACTTCTTGCCCTGCCTCTGCAGGTACCCGGCCAGCTTGGCGGCCATGGTGGTCTTGCCGGCGCCCTGCAGGCCGCAGAGCATGTAAATGGTGGGTGTGGAAGACGACCAGGTGAGCTTGGCCAGATTCGATCCCATGGTCTGGGTGAGCTCGTCGCTGACGATCTTGTAGATCTGCTGGGCGGGCGTGAGGGAGGAGAGGATCTCCTGTCCGACACACTTTTCGGTCACACGCTTGATGAAATCTTTGGCGACGGCATAGTTGACGTCGGCTTCCAGCAGCGCCATGCGGATCTCCCGCATGCCTTCCTTCACATCGGATTCTGTCAGCTTGCCCTTGCCTGTCATTTTGGAAAGGGCGTTCTGTAATTTTTGGGTTAAACCTTCAAAGGCCACTTTCTACCTCCTGATCCTGCAGATCGGACTGCATGACAGTGCGCAGGATCCGGGCGGCAGCTTCCGTGTCCCCGCGCTCAAGCGCAGCCATACATTCATTCATGGCATCCTGCATGCGCCGGAACCTTCCGGCCATGCCAAGGGTGGCTTCATAATAAGTAAGCTTGTCTGCGGCGTGGCTGAGGGTATTGTAGACACCCTGCCTGCTGATGCCGGCCTCCCTGGCGATCTCGCCAAAGGACATGTCTTCTTCACAGTACAGAGCGAGAACCTCGCGCTGCTTGCCGGTGAGGAGAGCGCCGTAGAACGCGTTGAGATAGGCCAGCTCCACCTTTCTGGTCAGACCGGAAAGAAAAGCTGGGGCCTGTTCCTGTTGGGTTGCCATAGAGCACCTCGGTGTCAACCAGTTTTGGTTGGCAGAGGTATTATATCGATAATGCGGCGCATGTCAAGCGGAATTGTGGGAAAGAGGCTGATTTTCTTTTCCCGGAGGGCGTGTGCTGCATGGCAGAAGGAAAGCCATTGGGGAGAAACATCAAAAAAGCTGCCATTCCTTTCATGAAAAGGAACAGAAGCTTTTCTGCCCGGGCGGTGACGGTTTCAGGAAAAGTGGACGGTGTGCTGAAGATATGGCGATGAGCGGTCCGGACCATACTGCACTGAAATGGAAGTTCCCGCCGCTTACGCTATTCACGTAAACGGCGGGAAACTCAAAAATCAGAATCAGTCTGCATGCAGGTTCGAGCGCCAGCGGATATGGTACAGTTTCCGGGTTTTTACTGATACCGTGCTGCTTGGAGCGATCTGTGTGTCCGACCAGGGGCCATATGTACCGGTGACCGGGTCCTGATAGGTGCTCCGTGTCCGGTAGCTGTACTGGACAGCTGTTGTCTGAGGTGCCGTCGACCAGTAGAAATAGCGCTGTCCGTCAACGTCTTTGTACAGCTTGTTGCCGTTGTAAACCGAACATTCACTTGAGGAATAGGGGAGCCAGACGCCCTCGTGCCATGAAGTGTTCGGCACCGTGGTGCCGCACTTCTCGCAGGCTACGTTATAATACCCGGAATGCCATCCGCAGGACGGGCACTGGAAGTAGCAGTACTGGTACACCGTACGGGACTGTTCTTCCTTCAGCGACGCGTCAGGAATGCTTTCACGGTTAAACGTCCAGGCGCCCCAGCTGCTCCAGTCTGTATAGCGGGTGACATAGGTGACAGGCGCTGACGCCCATTGTGTGCATGTCTCCAGTTCAAGATATTCCCCGGGCTGTGCCGGAATGTCATTCTCGTTTTCATATTCGATCCATTCTGTCCAGGGCGTCCATTCGGTATAGAAGCCGGGCATCGATGCATCCATGAGACAGTAAGCATTGGTTGTCCCCTCAAGCGCATACACAAAATCCGTGCAGTACGCATCGCCCAGCTCGATGAAATAGCCGTTGCCGGAGATCGCCCATGGATCAATCTGCATCAGGTCTGCCCGGTGGATGTAAACGACAGCGCCTTCCGGGAAGGCATGCTTCCCAATCACGCGGGTCTGGTCAGAACATACAAAATAATCAGCCGACACACCCTGAAACGCGTCCTCCTCAATGGCATAAAGGGAAGATGGCAGCCACATGGTTTCTTCAGTGACTGTCTCAAAGCGCATATAAGGACGAAAAACCGCTTTGACGGTGACATCATGGGAGGGCATCGCAAAGGAAGCTGTATCCCCATCCGTCTGAAGTTCCACATCTTCAGATTCCCAGTGGTCAAACACGTAGCCATCCATGGCTTCCGCATGGGCACTGACTGCCGACCCATAGAAGGCGATCTGCCGGTCCACCGACGCAGTGCCGCCCTGGGACGATTCTGCGGTCACGACATATTCCTTTGGCTCAAAGGCACAGTAGACTTCAACAGGACCGGCAGGCATGACCAGGCTGGTCATAGCTGCTGAAGCATCTGCAAAGATATCGCCCCAGTCGCTGCTCCATCCGGCGAACTGGTACCCCTCTGACACCGTGGCATACACATCCACCGTGTCACCGGCACAGAAGCTGTCCTTCAGCTGCTGATCTGATGTGTAATAGAAAGGCCCGATATACGCTCCGCCTTCCGGATTGGCGTTTGTGACGGTCAGCTTATACAAAGGCTTCTCAAAATGGGCTGTAACTGTCGCCTGACCGGAGGGCATGGTAAAAGCTGTTACCGTATTGCCGGGATCTGCAAGGGTCCCGCCGGTTGCGGTCCATCCGCTGAACCGGTACCCGTCGTAAGCTGAGGCAACAAGAGTGACCTGGTTGCCGGCCGCATACGTACCGCTCCCACTCTGGGCCGCAAAGCCGCCTTCCGTATAATTGACAGCCAGCTGATAGAGCTGCGCCCCTGGCACAGTATAGCTGGAAACAGGGCTGTAAGCGACCCGGCCATAATTATCGACCGCATAGATGCGGTAATAATAAGTAAATCCGCTCTGCAGCGAAGTGGCAAGCGTATTACTGTGGAAAGCGGCCAGTGTGCCACCAAAGGAAGATGAATAGGC